>JBBRHM010000068.1:0-18005 GCA_038222655.1 Chitinophagales bacterium
TAACTGCTTGATTGTCAAGTGGGCCCACCTGGGCATGATCCAGGGACCCCCTGATTATGAGTCAGGTGCTCTAACCAACTGAGCTATAGGCCCGATGAACGGTGTTTTGTTCAGCAAGGCGGCAAAAATAATGAAATTACGTATATATCTTATAGCTATTTACTTGATTGGTTTGGTTGTGGTAAGTCCTGTTTTCAATATTGATTAGCAGCCCTTCTTCGAAATCTGCCCATAATTACCAGTCTCATTCATTTGATAATAAGTAAGTGAAACAATTAACTTAGACAAAGTGCCAATTTTGTGGTTTTAAAGGTTGCAGTAGTGTCTATGCCAACTTTGCTGCGGAGATTAGCCTAACTTGTCAAAAGTAAACATGATATCCAGCCCATGAAACTTTTTGGAATAGCCCTTATTTGTACAGCCATTTTCAGCCTGTCTGTTTTTATCCAGTCTTGTAATAAAAACGCAGGCACAACAACTGGTTCCCCTGCGGTTAAAGATACCTGGGCTATCATACAGGATGGTATACTTACTCCTTCCTGTGCAACAAGCGGCTGTCATGCTTCCAATGGAGACGCAACCTATTCTCAGCATAATCTGTTATTGTCATCTGCTGTAGCATATGATAATCTGATTAATAAAGTATCTAAAAACCCAGCAGCATTTTCCGCCGGGTTAGTAAGGGTAAAACCAGGCGATCATCTGAACAGCCTGCTATACCAAAAAACAGATTGTCAGTCTGGGCAAAATGGTAAATATGGCGCTAACATGCCTTTGGGCGGGCCGAATCTTACTTTAGGCCAGATTGAATTCATTAAACAATGGATCATAAAGGGCGCGCCTAAAACGGGCAGCGTGGTAGATGAGTCGGTATTGTCGAATACCGCGGTTTGCGCACAGCCTTTTGTATCACTTACCCCACCCACAGCTGCAGAGGGATTCCAATTTAAGATTGATGCGTTTACCGTATACCCCAATACAGAACGTGAAGTGTTCATAAACAGGGCCACGCCAAATACTTCCACTGTGTATGTAAACAAGATCACCATGCAGGGAAGGCCAAACAGCCACCACTTTGTTTTGTATGGTTTCCTGAATACGACCGCATTGCCACCCGTAAATACCCTAAGAGATCTGTATAATGCAGATGCAAGCATTAACCTAAATACATTTTCTCAAATGCAGAATCATATCTATCTGGCTGGTGGTACAGATGTAAATACTACCTATACTTTTCCTGCCGGGGTAGCCTTAAAGATTCCACCCTCCACAGCATTGGATCTGAATGCGCATTATTTTAATAAACAGACTACCGGCCTTACCGGTGAAAATTATATTAACCTGTATACGGTGCCGCAGGGTAACGTTGTTAAGGAAGCACAATCCATCAACTTTGCTAATTACAATTTTTCCATTCCTGCCAATACGCGCAAGACCATCACCACTAATTTCACTTTTGCTCAGGCTGTAACGGTTATTACGCTTACCTCACATTTTCATAAAATGGGAGAGAAGTTCCAGATAAAGATACTGGGCGGTGCACGCATCGGAGAAATCGTTTACGAAAACACGGACTGGGAGCATCCGCTGGTACTAAATCTTACTTCGCCAATACAGCTAAAGTCAGGCGAGGGCTTATCCAGCGTGGTTACCTACAATAATATTACAGGCAAGACCATCAACTTTGGTTTAACCAGCGAGGATGAAATGAATATTATTTTTGGGTATTATTATTAGAGGATATTTCCTGTGGATGAAAAAATAAAGTGTATCTGCTGCCACTGTTTCTCGTAAGAAGCAGTTTCTCCGATTGAGAAAACAGCAGTAATATCTAATTAACCTTTTAAAAATATTCATGCAGGTAAGAAATGTTTTTTCAACTCCTCTTTATGCGGCTTTGGGTTGACTTTATTTTTTTCTTGTTCCCGTAAAAGTTCCTTCTCCCATCGTTCCGAGTTTTAATTTTCCTTTCATAGTGTCGCCGTCAACTACACCATCATATTCTATCAGGTTACCACTAATATCGAAGGAGAGATAAAATTTATTTCCTTTAATAGTGCCTTTCACAGCTGTTTCGCCTAACTGGCCGCGGTAAGTGCCGGTAAAAGTGGTATCTGATGTATGGTTTAATTCAAAAACAGGCGTGCCGTTGCCCAGCGGACTTTCCGCAATTATATTCCAGGTGCCGGTTACAGTAACGGGTGTCTGCGCATGCAAAAAAGTTATGGCCATCAAACAGAAGGCCGACAGGAATATTACGAAAGCTTTTTTCATATAGCATTGATTGAGTGATGAAAATAGTAAATTACTCCTTTACGTTAGCAACTTTTTAAAGAGCCTTAGGGTTTAATATATTTTTCAAACCACTGTACATTCGTTTGCATTACAATCAGGTTCATACGCGGTTCAACAGGGCCGTGCGCCTGTCGCGGCATAGCCAGCATTCTTACCGGAATATTTCTTCTGCGCAGTGCGGTATAAAACATAATACCATTACCGATGGGAACCCGCTGATCGCCTTCGCAATGTTGTAACAGAACAGGCGTGGTTACATGCTGTACATAATGTAAGGGAGAATGTGTGCTATACAGGTCCCAGTTTTCCCAGGGCTGGTTTTTAAAATACGAAGGCAGAAAGCCGGCTATATCATCGGTTAAATTCTGGAAACCCAGGTCTACCACCGGCGCACCAATAGATGCAGCTTTGAAACGGGTGGTATGGCCTACTGTCCAGCTGCTCATAAAGCCACCGTAACTCCAGCCCATAATGCCCAGTTTGGTTTCATCTGCAATACCCAGTTTAATTACATAGTCAACACCATTCATTAAATCAATAAAATCCTTACCGCCCCAGTCGCTTCGGTTGGCTGTTCGGAATTCTGTACCGTAACCGCTGGAACCTCTCGGGTTAGGACGAAGAATGGCATATCCCATCTCGGCCAGAGATGCCAGGGGATAGCTTCCCGAATTGGCAGCAACACAGTTCTGCGAAAACACACCGGCAGGTCCGCCATGTACATTTAAGATAAGCGCAACTTTTTGTCCCGTTTTATAATTGAGCGGATAGGTTAATAACCCTTCAATATCTTTTCCATCTGCACCTTTCCATATGATAAGTTCTGTTTTAGGTAATGCTTTTTTACCGGCTTCTTCATTCAGGCCGGTCAGTTTTACGGGAGCATAACTGTTGAGTGCACTTACATAAGCTTGTGGTAATTGTGAAGGGGATTGCAAAACAAATGAGAGATGAGTGCTCTTGCTGTTAACAGTTGGTAAGGTCATCCATTCTTTGATGCCTTTGCCCCATTCAGTAATTGACTTACCATCTACGCCCAGCAGATAAATACTGCTTAGTGTTTTGTTAGCCTCCGACAGGATTACTTGCTTACTGTCGGGCGTCCAGCCAATAATGCCGCCATCTTCATTAGGCGTTGAAGCCAGTCGCCAGGTTTTTCCGTCGGCAACAGAATAGATCATGCCGTACCTGGCCCCCGACCAATCCACGGTTTCCGGGGTGCTGTAATAGGCGATTAATTTTCCGTCGGGACTGAACATTGGGGTAGATTCTCCCGCACTTGTTTTCACAATATCTTTTATGGTACCGGAGGCAATGTCTGCAATAGCAATGTCCTGATACAAACCATCATTAGCCCTTGGGCTTTTTCCGTAACTGTATACAATCTGTTTATCATCCGGGCTCCAGTTGAAATTGTTTACGGTATAATTTTCTTTGGTGATTTGTTTCTGAAGATATTTTCCGGTGCTGTCTCTATGATGTACCGAAACCACAAACAAACGCGTTTGCTTTACTTCTTCATCCATAAAGTACCAGTCGTTTTTTGCTTTTTTATTTTTGTCTTCTTTGTCAGAAGGCGCATCAGTCATGGTGAAAGCGATCTGGTTGCCATTATTGCTCCACTCGTAAGCGGCAACACCAGATTTTAAATCGGTAATTTTTTCAGCCTCACCACCTGCGTTGGGTAATAGATAAATATTGTTCTTCCCGTCGCGGGCCGAAAGAAAACTAATCCATTTACCATCGGGGCTCCAGGCGGGGCTGGCGGCGCCCTTGTCACCCGTGGAGAGGCGCATATGCCGGGAGCCGTCTGCATTACATACCCAAACATTATTAATGTACTCGCTGCGGTCGTCTGTCATAACCGCTTCTCTAACTGTATACAAAACTTTACTTCCATCGGGTGATGCGATGGTGGCAGAAATATTTTTCAGTTGCAGGCATTGTTCCGGGCTCCAGTTTTTGGTTTGTGCGGAAAGCTGTAAACTAAGCAACAGCATGAGGAAAGTGATAACACGAAATTTCATAGTAGTAGTTTTGGTAGAAGAAAGGTAAGTTATTTACAACATCATTTCGATGAACGAAGCTCGTAATGACGGGTAATTAGCAACCAATCCCTTTAGCAATATTTTTATTGACGCAGAGTACATAGATGACCACAGAGGTGAAACACCCGTTTGTATTGTGTTGGGGCTAAATAATAGCGTAGGTTATTTCTAAGTGCATAGTCCCCGATTGGGAGACTATGCAGAGAAGGTGAATAACTGTATCCTGTTTAGGATATATTTTTATATAGTCAATTTGTTATGATCAATAATAATCCATTGCACTTTTATGAACGACCTACTCAATATCGCCATTGCACAACTGGCTCCTGTGTGGCTTGATAAAAAACAAACCCTTGAAAAAATAGAAGCCGCTATAAAAGAAGCTGCTTCGCAAAAAGCACAATTGGTTTGTTTTGGCGAAACCCTGTTGCCGGGGTATCCTTTCTGGCTGGAGCTAACAGAGGGTGCCCGCTTTAATAATTCCATTCAAAAGGAAATATTCGCTCATTATTTGAAAGAAGGGGTAAACATTTCTGGTGGAGATCTCCAAACAATATGTACACTGGCGCGCGAACTACAGATAGCTATTTACCTGGGTGTTGCGGAACGTGCCGGGGACAGAGGGGGGCATAGTATTTACTGCAGCCTGGTATACATTGATGTTACCGGAGAAATACGCAGTATTCATAGAAAGCTGATGCCCACTTATGAAGAACGACTTGCCTGGAGCATTGGAGATGGCAATGGCCTTACAGTACATCCGTTGGGGCCGTTTACTGTGGGTGGACTGAACTGCTGGGAAAACTGGATGCCACTGGCCCGTACGAGTTTGTATGCACAGGGCGAAAACCTGCACGTGGCTGTATGGCCCGGCAGTGTGCGCAATACCATTAATCTTACCCGGCATATTGCCCTTGAAAACAGGATGTATGTACTTTCAGTAAGCGGTCTGATGCGTAAAACAGATATCCCTGATAGCTTACCGCATCATGCACTGATCAGGCAGCAAGCGGGTGAGTTATTAAGCGATGGGGGGTCCTGTCTGGCAGCACCTGATGGCAGCTGGCTAATAGCACCTATAGAGGGAATTGAAAAAATAATAACTGCCACCATTGATCTGAATGAAGTGCGCAAAGAACGCCAAAATTTTGACCCTTCAGGCCATTACGCCCGCCCGGATGTGTTTAGGCTCACTGTAAATAATGAGCGGCAAAAACTGGTTCATTTTCCATCGGAGAAATAGAAGCTTCGTGTAGAATTATGAAGCAAAGTAAACTGTTGGGTTTCTAATTCCCACAGATGGGAGTTGTTTTGGGAGAGCAGATTTTGTGATGAATTAATAAGAACACTTATATCTTTTTATCTTTAGTGTGAGATCTATAGTAAAATGATCTGCTGCACCAACACATTATTTAATCGTGAATCTCTTAGTGATCTTTTTCAATATGGACGACAATACAAATCCATAAATAACAAACGATATAAAAATGATGTATCCCGCCTGAACCGAAGTATTGGTGGTGCTGATACTGGTGATGGGAAGATGGCTGTAATTGAATGTGGAGAGCTTACTGGCTACAATTCCATTGAACCCGATAAATGTCATCAGGATCGCCACTACCATTACATCTGCCATACTCCATTTACCCGATTCAAAAGCAAAATAACGGATGAACGGGTTCTTTGCCCATTTGTCTTCACTGATGAGTGCCACTCCGGTAGAACATAATTTCATAAAAGGGAACAACACACTGAACACCATGATCAACCATCCTACAATCTGTGAGTCGAGGCGCCCGGTATGTAATAGCAGCATTACCACATCAATAATGCTTTTACTTTGGAAGAACAGACCCTGATCTTCGAATGAAATGGTCTTGTCTAAAAAATGTAACTCCATTTTTGCGATCCTGGCATCGATCTCAATCATGGTGGTGGTAAGCCCCACAACCAGTAAGATCATGGCAGATACAACGGAGAGCAGGTATAAAGGAACATGCAGACTGCGTTGATTGCGCAATAGCAACCACACAAGCATTACGGCAACAATACAAGCGAGCATGCCCCATACATACTGGTATGTTTCTTTTTTGATCTGCGCCAGTCTGGTTACCGTTTTCTGCTCAAAACCGGCGCGGTCACTTACAGAGTACCTGCGATATACGGAGTCCATCACCAGTTTTGTAGCTGCTACAGAACTGTCATAAGAAGCTTTGCCCATCTGCGAGAGGGCCGTATCAGCCACCTTCGACAATTTTTTATAGGTAGCAGGTTTTGTGATCTCTGCCATCAGCTTGTTTGTCATACCCGGCACTTTGTTATCTATTTTTTCGCGGTTGACAAACGTCTTTACAACAAACTTCCTGAGTTTTCCCCGGAATGATGTCTGTTTACGGTTGATCACTTCAAATGCGTGGTCAACAACAGCCTTCAACACCTGTTGAATTTCTTTCCTGAGTTCTTTCTGCTGTTCGGGCGTTAACCGGAAATCACCTGCCTCTTTTTTTACAGCGCTCACTACCTGGTCGCGCCAGCCATCTACGGAAAGCAGCCCGTAGGCAATATTGTTTACAAATGCATAATCGATTTTATAATTTTTCTGCTCTTCCGACAGCTGGTGTACCCTGTAACCACACCATGCCTCTATCAGCAGCACAAGGCTTACACCTGCAATAAGCAGCAGTTTCGCATATCGTGGCGTTTGGGTTTTGTCACTCATGGTCTTTGTGTGATGATTTGAAGATAGTATATTGAATGGTTCATCCTGTATCAGTTTCTTTTTTACGCATAGCTCTTTTCAGGCGCAACTTGTTCAGCCTTTTCCTTTTTCCTTGTACGCTTCAATACTGCTACCAGCACGTTGCTCACAACTACAAACGCGATGTAAACAATATAACCGGGTTCAATCGCTGTATTGTTACTGGTTACACTGGTAACTGAGCCTTCATTTAAATTGAGGGTAGACAATGTGCTGTCTACAATGCCATTGAAACCAATAAATGTCATTAGGATCGCTACCATCATCACATCAGCCATATTCCATTTGTTAGCATGAAAAGCGAAATAGTCTACATAACTGTTATGGGCCGATTTACCCGGACTGATGACAACCATAGTGGTAACGGCAAGAATGATAACGGGAAAGAGGATGCAAAAGATCGCGATCATTAAACCCACAATAATAGATGCCAGTTCACCCGAACTGATGAGCAATTTTATTACATCAAAAATACTCTGGCTCTGGAAAAACAGGCTTTGACTTCTGAACGAAAGCGAACCTTTCAGGAACTGGATATCCATTTTAGCGAGCGTTGCATCAATCTCTATGATAGAAGTGCTTATACCAATTATCAGCAAAACCAATGCACCCAGCGCTGAAAAAACATACAAGGCCGCCCGCAGGTTTTTTTTGTGGCGGAGTAGGATCCACAACAAAAGCATAAGGGCTGCGCAACCTATCATTCCATACATATACTGATTCGTTTCTTTTTTTAAGTTGTCTGTTGCCAATTTGTTCTTCTGTTCGAAAGATATTTTGTCATTTGTTCCATAAGTATGGTAAATGGAGTCCATGATACCGCTAGTTGCAGCAACTGAGCTGTCGTAAATTTTCCGGGTGATCTGTGCTATGGCGGTATCTGCGATATTGGTTACCCGTTTATAACTGGATGGCTTGGTAAGCACGTCCATTATTTTCTTTGAAAAACCGGGAATCTCATTATCCACTTCTTTCTGGTCAACAAGCGTTTTAATAGCCGCTTTTTTCAACTTATCGCCCAGGGATTTTTTTGGCTTATTGATATCGGCAAAAGCCTGGTTTACTAAATTGTGCAACTGACCATCGATCTCCTTCCGTAAGTCCTGTTCCTGTTCACGGGTTAGCCGGAAACTTCCCAGTTCCTGCCGCGCCGTTTCCACCACCTGATCGCGCCATATATCTACAGAAAGAAGCCCGAACGAGACATTATTGACAAACGCATAGGCCATTTTGTGAACACGCTTCTCTTCAGACAAACGGTGAACCCTATAACCGCACCAAACTTCCATGACCAGAAGAATGCCAAACACGCATACCAACAATACCTTAACCAGGGATGATGCGGCGTTTTGCGTGTAGTTTGGGGATGTCATAATTTCGATTGTAAGTTAATTAAAGTTAAACCTGTTGGCGAAGACAATTAGCTATCTCTGACTCTGACTACCGGTTTGTTATAAATAAATTTGTTTAAGAACTATAAGATGGTCATTCCTGTAACCATCGCCAATATCCTTGATGTAAAGCCAGTAAAGGATTTAGCGTAATTACGTTGTATGATGAACTAATCATACAATGTTGAAACGACAGTCTCAATCCGCTTTGGTCACTAAAGACTCGATTAGCTAAAAGCCAAATTACTGAAGTTCAGTTGAAATCCAAAAGTTGAAGTTAACGTATGGTTCATTGAGGAGTAGAAGTGAAATCCCCTTTGCCTATTCAACTGGGCGTTCGTGATTTTTGTCAGCCAAATAGTTAACACAAAATAGTGATGGCAAAGATGTCGCCTGAATTTTTTGTATCTATCAGAAGCTGCTGCAAATGTAACGTGGAGCCTTGATTCATACATTGGGCCTGGCCAATCGTCAATTATTGATCATTGAACATTCACGATTCACTCATCCCTAACTATTGATTGATTAATTATTAAAAAACATCGTAGGTGGCCCCCGATGTGAAGATTTAGTAGTTCTTACACTAAGTCATTGCGCGAAAAATTACTCGTAAAGTCGCAAATGGGTTTTCATGATTTCCTAAATACCCTTACCTATTTTTGCCGCATGCAACCTATCAAAAACATCATATTCGACCTTGGCGGCGTTTTTATGAACCTCGATTTCCACCTTACAGAAAGAGCGTTTATCAACCTGGGCATTACAGAGTTTCCAACCCTTTTTACCCAGCATCATGCCAATGATCTGTTTGAACAATTGGAAACCGGCAAAATATCCCCCCAGTCATTTTACGATGCCTTTCGCCAATCCACCCAAAGCTGCTTAACAGATGAACAGATCAAAACGGCGTGGAATGCTCTGTTACTGGACTTTCCCGTAGAAAGGCTGCATTGGCTGGATAAGATCAGGCTTAAATATAAGGTATACCTTTTCTCCAATACCAATCTCATCCATTATGAAGCGTTCATGCAGGCATTTACGAAAAGTACCGGCCAACCAGACCTGAACAGGTATTTTATCAAAGCCTATTATTCGCATGAGTTAGGATTACGGAAACCGTATGTAGCGTCTTTTAAAAAAATACTGGAAGTAGAAAAACTGGAAGCGGCCGAAACCTTATTTATTGACGATACCGCTAAAAATATTGAAGGTGCACAAAAAGCAGGCATGCAAACCATTCATCTTATCCCCCCTATGACAGTGCTGGATCTGCCGCTATAAAGTATAACAGGAAACAAGAAAAAGTTAAAAAGGAAAGAGAACAAGGATCAGGCAGCTAACATCTAATAACCCCCTACTTCACATCCTCAAATTCAATATAATCTTTATCGCCACTTTTCTGTACGGGCTGATGGGGCTTGGCCTGTTGCTGTTGCTGGTATTGCTGTTGCGCCTGTTGCTGCGCCTGCATTTCCTTTAATTTATCTTTTACCTGTGAAGTGGCTTTGCTTACGGGGATCACCAGCTCAAATATAAATTTGTACAACAGGTAGAGCATAAACCCATATAAAATAATCTTGAACATAGGGTCGCAAAGGTAAAGAATTCCTCCTCACCCCCGGCCCCTCTCCATGCAATGGAGAGGGGGGCTATGTTTTCTGCAGAATTACACACCCTCTCCACAAAGTGGAGAGGGCCGGGGTGAGGAAAGGAAAATTTGGATCATTACTCCCTATTTCCCTACATTTGCAAAAGAATAAAGAATCAACAGAAGGGAGCGGCTACCGCTCCCTTCTCTTATTTAGGTATGTCAAACGAAGCAGCAATACAACAGGTGGAACAAATGGTTAGCCAGATCCTGGCAGAAGAACCGGACTATTTTTTGGTCTCTATCTGGATCAAACCCATTAATAATGTAAAAGTGTTTATTGATGGAGATAAAGGTCTGCCCATAGAAGCTTGCGTTCGCTTTAACCGAAAACTTTATAAGTTGATAGAAGAAAGCGGCATGTATCCCGAAGGCGAATATTCGCTTGAACTTTCTTCACCCGGCGTAGATGAGCCGCTGAAAATGCACCGCCAGTATATAAAAAATACCGGCAGAGATGTGGAAGTAATATTTACGGATGATACCAGAAAGGAAGGAAAAATGCTGGCAGTAACAGCAGCAGATATCCTTATCGAACATACAGAAGGAAAAGGTAAAAAAGCCGTTACGCAACAATTGGTTATTCCATTCAACAATATAAAATCAACAACCGTTCAAACTAAATTTTAATGGCTTCACGCCTTAGGCGTGAAGCTTGGAACTTAAACAATAAGATATGGCTAGTATCAACCTAATCGAGGCATTCCAGGACTTTAAAGATGCAGAAAACATTGATCGTCCTACAATGATGAAAGTGGTAGAGGATGTATTCAAAACCTTACTTCGTAAAAAATTCGGCAGCGACGAAAATTTTGATGTGATCGTTAATGCGGAAAAGGGTGACCTTGAAATTATCCGTCGCCGTATGATTGTGGATGATGGCGAAGTAATGGATCCACTGGCGGAAGTAGCCTATTCACAGGCCGTAAAGATCGAACCCGATTTTGAAGTGGGTGAAGAACTGTACCAGGAAGTAGACATTCTTGATTTCGGACGCCGGGCCATACTTGCTGCCAAACAAACACTGGCCAGCCGTATCAGCGATCTTAAGAAAAATGTACTCATCAAAAAATATGGCGATCGTGTAGGTGATATCATCAGCGCCGAAGTTTACCAGGTATGGAAAAAAGAAGTGCTATTGCTGGACGAAGAAGGCAATGAACTCATCCTTCCCAAATCAGAACAGATTCCGCAGGACTATTTCAAAAAAGGTGAAAATATCAGGGCTGTTGTGGCCCGTGTTGACCTGAAAAATAATTCACCTGTCATCATCCTCTCAAGAACCAGTCCTTTATTCTTAGCCAAACTGCTCGAGATAGAAGTGCCGGAAATATTTGACGGATTGATCGCTATCAAAAAAATTGTTCGCGATCCGGGAGAAAGAGCAAAAGTTGCAGTGGAATCTTATGACGACAGGATTGACCCGGTGGGCGCTTGTGTGGGTATGAAAGGTAGCCGTATACATGGTATTGTACGCGAACTGAAAAATGAGAATATTGATGTGATCAATTTTACCAGCAATATCCAGTTACTGATCCAGCGTTCATTAACACCCGCCAAGATCAGTTATATGGAACTGGACAACGAAAAGAAACATGCACAGGTATACCTCAAGGCCGACCAGGTTTCACTGGCCATAGGTCGCAGAGGGGTTAATATAAAACTGGCCTGCGAATTAACAGGGTATGAAATAGATGTTTATCGGGAGGATGAAGAAATCGCAGACGAGTTTGACATTGACCTGGATGAATTTAGTGATGAGATCGAACCATGGGTAATAGAAGAATTTAAACGCATTGGTTGCGATACCGCCCACAGTATTCTGAAACTTACGGCTGAGGAACTCGAAAGAAGAACAGATCTCGAAAAAGAAACTATCGGCGAAGTAAGAAGAATCCTGCAGGAAGAATTTGACAGGGAAGAATAAGCAATTTTTAAGCTAGTATATTTGCCGGATAACGATGAATAGGCAGCTTGCATTACATAGATAAAGAATACCGTCCATGGATCATAGTCCATAGTCCATGGGCTATCGACAATGGACAATGGACTAAAAAACACTGAATGTCAGAACTGAAATTACCGAGACTGTTAGCAGCCGCCAAAGAATTCAACATTGGTCAGGATACCCTGATTGAATTCCTTGTGAAGAAAGGATTTAACCGAGATGACCTGAAGCCTACCGCAAAGCTGCAGGACGACCAATACTATGCGCTCCAGGCAGAGTTCCAGAGCGATAAAGTTGCTAAAAATAAAGCGGACCAGGTTGAGATACCCAAGGGCGGACAGCCAGAGGGCAAAAAGAAAAAAGACGAAGAAGAGATTACATTCAGGAAGGAAGAAAAGAAACCAGCGGTTACAGTTAAAGAAGAACCGAAGGTCGCTGAGCCTGCCCCTGTACCGGTTCCAAAGCCCGTTGCAGAAGTAATTGAAGCACCGGTAACAAAACCTTTGGCCCCGGAAGTTGTGGAAAAACCGGCACCTGCTGAACCAGATCATATTAAAATAGAAGCCCCTGAACTGGAAGGCACAACTCTAATCAACAAGATCGATCTTTCGGCAATCGATTCTTCTACAAGACCTAAAAAGTCTGCAAAGAAAAAAGAGGTTAAAGAAACAGAAAAGCCTGAAGGAGCCAAACCAGCTGCCAAGTCAAAAAAGAAGGAAGGTGAGGTAGAAAAAGCACCCCCCCAACCGGTAGCTACTGCCGCCGCTCCTATTGCCGAAGCAGAAGCTGAAGAAGCGGGCCCAACTATAGAAAATATTAAAGCAGATAAATTAGAGGGCCCAAAAATTTTGGGAAAAATTGACCTGCCCGTTAACAGTGATACCCGCCCTAAGCCCATGGGAAGGGATGAAAAGCGTAAACGTAAACGTATACCTGTAGATAAAAAAGGAGATGTTCCCGGCGCACAAACGGGTGCAGCAGCAGGAGCGCCTCGTGTAGATGCAACCGGTAAGCCAACCGGCCCTAACCGCCCAATTGTACCGGCTAATAATAATACAGGTGGAAGAGACCGTGGCGTATTTAACCGTGATAACCGCGGTGGTACAGGTGGCGGTGGCCAGAACCGCACAGGCGGCGGCCGTGGCGGCGATAGAAGTGCAGCGCCACGTGGTATAACCGGCGATAAAGAAATTGACCAAAAAGCTATTCAGGAAAAGATTCGTGAAACCCAGGCTAAACTTGCAGGAACCGGTGGACGTGGTAAGAGCCTTAAAGCAAAATACCGCAGGGCCAAACGTGATGAGGCAGCAGAAGCTATGGGCGAAGAAACCATAGATAATAAATTACAGGTAACAGAATTTGTAACCGTAAGTGAACTGGCCAACCTGATGGATGTAAGCTTTGCTGATGTAATTGGCAAATGTATGAACCTGGGTATCATGGTATCTATTAACCAGCGTCTTGATGCAGAAGTAATTGAACTCGTAGTAAGCGAATTTGGTTTTGAAGTGGAATTCATTGGTGTGGAAGATGCAGCGGACCTGGATGACGATGATTATGAAGACGACGAAGAAGCAATGGTATCAAGACCTCCCATTGTAACCATCATGGGTCACGTGGATCACGGTAAAACATCCCTGTTGGATTATATACGCAGCGCCAATGTAGTTGCCGGTGAAGCGGGTGGTATTACACAGCATATCGGTGCCTACGAAGTTACCCTTCCCAACGGCAAAGCCATTACGTTCCTGGATACTCCGGGTCACGAAGCCTTTACGGCTATGCGTGCCCGTGGTGCGAAAGTAACAGATATCGCCATCATTGTAGTAGCGGCTGATGATGCCGTAATGCCACAAACCAAAGAGGCCATCAGTCACGCACAGGCGGCGGCTGTGCCGATGATTTTTGCGGTAAATAAAATAGATAAGGACGGGGCCAACCCGCAAAAAATATACGAGCAGTTATCGCAAATGAATATCCTGGTAGAAGCCTGGGGTGGTAAATTCCAGAACCAGGAGCTCTCTGCCAAACAAGGATTAAATGTGGACCTGCTTTTAGAAAAAGTGTTACTCGAAGCCGAAGTGTTGGATCTGAAAGCCAATGCACAAAGAGAAGGATCAGGCACCATCATTGAAGCATCTTTAGATAAGGGCCGTGGCTATGTGGCCACCATTCTTGTACAGAATGGAACTTTACGCCAGGGCGACCTGATCGTTTCGGGCCAGCATTACGGACGTGTAAAAGCCATGTTCAATGAACGTAACCAGCGAATTGAAGAAGCTCCACCATCAACACCGGTGGTAATATTGGGATTGAACGGGGCACCGCAGGCTGGTGAAAAATTCAAGGTTTTTGAAGATGAAGCTGAAGCCAAAGAGATGGCCACCAAACGCGCGCAGATTCTCCGTGAACAGGGACTTCGCGCCAGAAAACATATTACACTGGATGAAATTGGACGCCGTCTGGCACTGGGTAATTTTAAAGAGCTCAATATTATTATCAAAGGTGATGTGGATGGTTCAGTAGAGGCATTGAGTGATTCCTTACAGAAATTATCAACGGAAGAAATCGCGATACGGGTGGTACACAAAGGGGTTGGACAGATATCAGAAAGTGATGTACTCTTAGCCACCGCATCTGATGCCATCATCATTGGCTTTAATGTACGCCCTTCCATGCAGGCCAATAAACTGGCTGAAACAGAAGGCGTAGAAATTAAACTTTATTCTATTATCTATACGGCCATCGACGAAATTAAAAGTGCCATGGAAGGTATGCTGGAACCTAAGTTTCAGGAGAAAATTACCGCCAACGTGGAAGTGCGCGAAGTGTACAAATTTGATAAGGCCACCGTGGCCGGTTGTTTTGTACTGGAAGGAAAGATCGCCCGTAACAGTAAGATCCGGATTATCCGCGATGGTATTGTGGAATATCCGAAAGGCGAAGGACAGGCAGCGGAACTGGGCAGCCTGAAACGATTCAAAGACGATGCGAAAGAAGTGGCTTCCAACATGGAGTGCGGATTGACCATTAAGAACTATAATGATATTAAAGTAGGTGACATTGTTGAGGCATTTGAAGAAGAGGAAGTGAAGCGAACGTTGTAAGAATTGGGCGTAGTCATTAGTGAGTATTTAGTAATCACTCACTAATGACTACGCACCACTGCCCATTTTAACTTTTCTAACACTTTATCCTTCCCGCCTTCCCGCTTGCTTTACTTATTTTTGAACCACATTGAAAAATATGAAGAAGATAGTAGTATGCATTCTCGCTGTCAGCGGCTCTTTTGCGATGAGCGTATCTGCACAAAGCATGAAAGTGGTTGCCGATAAGATCGTAGGTCAGGTAGGTGATAAAATCATCCTACGTTCTGATATTATGAATGCCATGGCCGATATGAAAAGGCAGTCAAAGGGGCAGGAAAATGTGGTACTTCCCAGTGAGTGCCAGGTACTGGAGGGGCAGCTGATACGTAAAGCGCTGGTTTTGCAGGCACAAAAAGATTCCATACGTGTAAGTGAAGAAGAAATTGATGCAGCACTGGATAACCAGGTGCGCCAGTTTATTCAGGCATACGGATCGAAAGATGTGCTGGAAGAAATTGCCGGCAAAACGGTGTACCAGATTAAAGAAGATTTTAAAGAAAATTTTCGCGATAAAAAACTATCTGAGCAAATGCAGAGTAAAATTGTGGATGCGGTAAAGATCACCCCTACAGAAGTAAAAGCTTACTACGCGAAAATTTCCAAAGACAGTTTGCCGTTTTATGAAAGCGAAATAGAAGTGAGCCAGATTGTTATTCATCCAAAAGCTAATAAAGACGTTGAAGAGTATGTATCAAAACAACTTTACGATTATAAGCGCCAGGCTGAAACGGGTGGATCAAAAAGATTTGATCAGCTGGCCAAACTGAACAGTGAAGATCCTGCGGTGAAAGAGAATGGTGGCCAGTACAATTTGAACAGGAACGATAAAAATTCATGGGATCCGGCATTCCTCTCAGCTGCTTTCCGTTTAAAAGAAGGACAGATTTCACCTGTTATTAAATCCAAATTTGGCCTGCACATTATTATGATGGTGAGTCGCTCGGGTGATGAAGCAGTGGTGAAACATATTTTACGCATTCCGCCAGTAACCGATGATGAAATTAATGATGCCAAACATCAATTGGATTCTATCCGTAAAAAATTGTTGGATGGGTCCATCACATTTGGTGCTGCGGTAAGCAAGTACAGTGATGATGAAAACAGTAAATTCAGTGCCGGTGCCGTTTCTTCAGGACGCGACGGATCAACTTTTGTAAATATCGACCAGCTGGATAAGGATATGATAAAGCCATTAAGTGTTTTAAAACCCGGCCAATATTCAGATCCCCAGGTTTATGTGGATGAGCGTGGCAGGAAACTGGTACGGTTGATTTATCTGAAAAACAGAACAGCGCCACATCGCGAGAACCTTAAGGAAGATTATAACCGTGTGGCTTCACGTGCGCTGGAAGAAAAAAAGAATACAGCCCTGGAAAAATGGTTCAAAGAACATATTCCTACGTATTATGTGTCAATAGACAAAGACTTTGCAGCCTGCGGCGGATTGGAGGAATGGAGAAAAGCAGCGGCAGCAGCAGATAGAGCAAGAAATTAATAGGATAAATAGTGAATGGGTAATGGTGAACAATGCCCTGGTTATTCCTACTCACTATTGGCCATTGTCCAGTTACAAAAAAACCACGCAACCCTGCGTGGTTTTTTTGTAAAATAAAAATTTGGAAAATTGAATGTATGTACATACATTTGTGTTGTGAAATTAGAACAGGCCATAAAAAGTAATAAATTCAAGAGCGAAGTGCATAAGGGGGTATTAAATATATTGTATACGGCCTGGTGGCTGAAGACGGTGATGAGTAAGGAGTTAAAAGAGTTCGGTTTAACGCATGAGCAATACAACGTTCTTCGCATATTAAAGGGTAAGTATCCGGAACAAATGTGCGTAAGGGATATTGCCTGCCGCATGATCGAAAAAAGTTCGAATGTTCCCAGAATCATTGACCGGCTTGAATTAAAGAAACTGGTAAAACGATCCAATTCGGCTATTGACAAGCGGGAAACGGTGATTACACTTACACAAAGTGGTATTACCATTCTGGAAGCAACCACCTTGTCTGTAAACCAAATGATGGACACCGTATTAACCGTAAATAACCGGGATGCGGCTTTACTTAACCAACTGCTTGAAAAAGTAAGGATCAGCGAAAGTTAATTTTTTTATTTAAATCGATGTATATACATCTAAATAATACTATATGAAAACAATACTGCATACAGCAAACAGCAGGGGCCATGCCAACATGGGCTGGCTCAATAGCTATCATAGTTTCAGTTTTGGAAATTATTATAATCCTGAACGGGTACATTTTGGCGCTTTGCGTGTGTTGAATGATGATACGGTAAAACAGGGTATGGGCTTTTCCAAACATCCGCATGATAATATGGAAATCATTTCGATTCCTATGTACGGCGACCTGCATCATAAAGACAGCACGGGCAGGGATGAAATTATACGCCAGGATGATGTGCAAATCATGAGTGCCGGCAGTGGGATAGCGCATAGTGAAACCAACGCTAATGCAGATAAAGAAGTAAAATTTCTGCAGATCTGGATCATGCCGAAAGAAAATAATATCGAACCCCGCTACCAGCAAAAATCTTTCAAGCCAGAAAACCGTCAGGGGCGTTTAGTAACCGTGATTGCGCCGGATGATGAAAATGCCGTACTAATCAACCAGGACGCATGGCTTTCACTGGCTGATCTTTCAGCGGCACAGCAAATAAAATATACTATCCATAAAGAAGGAAACGGTGTATACGTATTTATTCTTAACGGAAATGTTTCCATAGATGACCAGTCATTGCAAACA
>JBBRHM010000069.1:0-17914 GCA_038222655.1 Chitinophagales bacterium
CATACACGATGGTATGTTCCGCAACCATGCGGGTAATGAATTTACCGATCAGATCAAATTTGCACACAGCATGGGTTTCAGGGCCATAGAAGATAATGGTATGATGGGCCGTACCCCTGAGCAGCAGGAAAAAATAGGTGATACGTTGGCTAAGCTGGGCATGTCGATGGGTGTTTTTGTGCTGGATAAAGGGGGTAATGGAAAAAATTCAACCGCAACCGGCAAACCTGAATTTCTGGAAATATTTTTAAAAGGGTGCAGGCAGGCTGTGGAAGTTTCCAAACGTTGTAATGGAAAACTGACAACTGTGGTGCCCGGCGATTTTGAAAGACGTTTGCCAATGGGTATTCAAACCGCTAACGTAATAGAAGCCTTGCGAAGAGGCGCTGATATACTGGCGCCGCATGGTATTGTAATGGTGTTGGAACCTTTGAGTGATACCCCAGATCTGTTTCTCCGCCATTCTGATCAAACCTATGCTATTTGCAAAGCAGTTAATAATCCCTCCTGTAAAATATTGTTTGACATGTACCATATGCAAAGAAATGAAGGCGACCTGATCCATAACATTGACCTTACTTATAGTGAGATCGCGTATTTCCAGATTGGCGACAACCCTGGGAGGAAAGAACCGGGTACAGGAGAAATGAATTACAAAAACGTTTTTAAACACTTGTATGATAAAGGGTATAAGGGTATGCTTGGTATGGAGCATGGCACGCTTAATCCAGGTAAAGAAGGCGAGCTGGCCTTAATTAAAGCTTACCGCGAGGCAGATAATTTTACCGTATAAAAACAATTGCAGATTATGGCATTTCAATTAACAACAGAACAGGTAAAAAATTATCATAGGGATGGGTACCTTGTGATAAAAAAATTTTGTTCTCAGGAGGAGATCAAAAAGCTTTACACTACCGCTATTGAAGATAATGCCATGCACAAAAATGCATTGGATCTTAATGACCAGTCAGGCAAAAAAACAAAACTCTCTTTATGGTTCACGCCGGGTAATGATGTATTTGGTTATCTCGCAAGAAGTGAGAAAATAATAAACTCTATTGCACAATTACTGGATAGTGAGGCACCTGTCTGTCATTTTCATTCCAAGCTTATGCAGAAAGAACCTAAAATTGGCGGTGCATGGGAATGGCACCAGGATTATGGGTATTGGTACAAAAATCAGTTTATGTTTCCCGATCAATTAATTAGTGTGATGGTAGCTTTAACGCCTGCCAACAAAGAGAATGGCTGCCTGCAGGTGATTAAAGGCTCACACAAACTGGGCCGCGTAAACCATGGCTTCGCCGGTGAACAGGTGGGTGCAGATATGGTAATGGTGAACAATGCCCTGCAAACAATGGAGCTTGTGTATTGTGAGCTGGATGCGGGAGACGCACTTTTTTTTCATGCCAACACATTACATAGATCGGAAGCGAACACCTCGGCTAATGCACGTTGGTCTATTATTTCCTGTTATTCTTCTCAATCCAATCTTGCCTATAATGAAACTTCCACTTCCTGGCAAACGCCGGTGAGTGTGGTACCCCAGGAAGCGATACTGGAATGGGAAGCTGCCTCTTTATCTGATGCCGATTTTCTGCAAAAAGAAAATGATCCGGCATTGAAAGAAACGGGTTGGGAGAAATAGTGAGTAGTGAGTGGTGAGTAGAGTTTCTCTTGTTTTTACTCACTACTCACCACTCACCACTGCCCCCTCAAAAATTAACCACAAACAACATAGACCTCAATGCCTGCCATGAAAAAATTAACCGTAGCCACTCTCTTTTTATTGTTTACTTCTCTTGTTTTCGCTGATGTTCGCCCGGCAAAAATATTTGCGGATAGTATGGTATTGCAACGCGGTATTAGCATTCCCGTATGGGGATGGGCAGATAAAAATGAAAAAATCACTGTTCAGTTTAACAAACAAAATAAATCCGTAACCACCGGTAATGATGGCAAATGGAGAATTAACCTGGATGCTGAAAAAGAAGGTGGTCCTTACCAGTTAATTATAAAAGGGAGGAATGTTGTTGTATTAAATAATATACTGGTTGGTGATGTGTGGATCTGTTCGGGTCAATCAAATATGGAATGGACCGTCAAAAATTCAACTAACAGTAGCCGGGAAATAGCCAGTGCAGATTTCCCCATGATCCGTCAAATAAAAATTGCCACAGCCATCGGCCAGAAACCATGGGACGATATTGGTAACAACAGTGGATGGAAAACGGCAGTGCCGGCCAACGTGGGAAATTTTACGGCCATAGGGTATTTTTTTGCAAGAGAATTGTATCAAAAGTTACAGGTGCCCATTGGGTTGATCAATACTACCTGGGGCGGTACAGACATTGAAACATGGATAAGCCGGGAAGGATTTGAAAATAGCGGAGAATTTAAGGAGATGGTATCAAAAGTATCGTTACTTAATCTTGATTCATTATCGGCAATACAAAAGAAATCCATGCTTTCCCGTATACAAAAATTACAGGGTGCGTTGGTGGAGGGAGCTGTCATTCCTCAATTGAAAGAACCCTCATTCAATGACAGTCACTGGCCACACATGCGGGTTCCGGGTTTATGGGAGCAGCAGTCTTTACCGGAAGTTGACGGGATTGTATGGTTTCGCAAGACCCTTATAATTTCTGCAGCGGATGCCGGGCGGCCCGCAGATATTTCATTAGGTATGATTGATGATAATGATGAGACTTATTTAAATGGAGTGCGGATCGGCGGCACCAAAGGGTATAATAGTAAGCGGATGTATCATATACCAGCCGGCGTTGTAAAGGAAGGTAAAAATGTGATTGCCGTACGTGTAGAAGACACAGGAGGAGGAGGTGGTATATATGGCGATGATTCTGATATAACATTCACTATCAATGATCAAAAACAATCCTTAGCGGGTGAATGGCTTTTCCAAGTAGAATCGATATTAAGTAATGCTGCCATTGGTCCGAATAGTTATCCAACACTCCTGTATAATGCTATGATCCATCCTTTAATTCCCTTTGCCATCAAAGGCGCTCTCTGGTACCAGGGAGAAAATAATGCGGGCCGCGCTTATCAATACCGTACAGCCTTTCCGTTGATGATTACCGATTGGCGCAAGCATTGGGCGCAGGGAAATTTTCCTTTTTACTTTGTACAGCTTGCAAGTTTTAATGCAGGTAACGGCAACAGCGAAAAAGGAAGTACCTGGGCCGAATTAAGAGAAGCGCAGACAATGACTTTATCCTTACCTAATACCGGCATGGCTGTAACAACGGATATCGGTGAAGCAAAAGATATTCATCCGAAAAATAAACTGGATGTAGGCAAACGCTTGGCTGCAGCGGCTTTGTATAATGCCTATGGAAGAACAAACACGATATATAGCGGGCCTGTATATCAATCCATGAAAACAGAGGGCAGTAAAGTGATTCTTTCTTTCAGTCACACAGCTAAAGGGCTGCATGCGAACCGTCCGTATCAGATGAACCACACAGATTTGCCGGCATTTAATATTGGCAAAACAGAGGAACTAACTTCGGCTGTAAATGGATTTGAAGTGGCTGGTGCCGACCGGAAGTTTTATACGGCAGAAGCAAAAATAGAAAATGGGCATTTGGTATTGTCTGCTGCAAATGTTGCCGCACCGGTGGCTGTCCGTTATGCATGGGCCGATGATGCAGGTAACGCCAATTTATTTAACAGCGAAGGGTTTCCAGCCGTGCCTTTCCGCACAGATCAATGGAAAGGGATTACGGAAGCAACAAAATATAGAAAATGATTTTCTTGCAACCACTCTTTGATAAATAAAATAACCGTTGGGCGCAACGTTTCGCAATGGGAATGGAGAACAGTATAGAGCATGACAGTTAAAAGAGGGTACATGCTATATTCCGTGAAGTTAATTTGATTGATCATTACAAAATATAGCCTGCCATGAAGAAAATACTATGCCTCTTATGTATGATGCAAATTCTGAACATCACATCTTTTGCGCAGACTTCCGTTCAGAATTTATTGACTGAAAACAGGAAAGGTCCAATAGGCATGGACATTACTGTTCCACGTTTTAGCTGGCAGTTAGTAAATGAGAAAAGAAATACCATGCAGACCGCTTATCAGGTGCAGGTATTCAGTTCTGGCAATAACAAAATACCGGTATGGAATTCGGGTAAAATTGGATCTGATCAATCGGTGTTCATTCCTTATGCAGGTAGTGCATTGGAGAGTGGGAAAAAATATAACTGGCAGGTTCAGGTTTGGGATAATAATGGTCAATCCGCAAAAAGTGAACTGGCTTTTTTTCAAATGGCTTTGTTACATGCATCCGACTGGAAAGCAAAATGGATAGAGCCGGGTTATGTGGAAGACAGTGTAATGCGGCCATCTCCCATATTCCGCAAGCAATTTTCTACTACAAAAAAAATCTTATCGGCAACTGCCTATATTACAGCGCATGGTTTGTATGAAGCAAAAATCAATGGACAGCGTATAGGCGATGCTTACTTCACCCCCGGCTGGACATCCTACAAAAATCGTTTACAGTACCAGGTGTATGATGTTACCAGTATGATTAGTAAAGGAAATAATGCAATTGCCGTTGCATTGGGAAGCGGCTGGTACCGCGGTATTATAGGATTCTCCAATAACCATGATGTATATGGAAAAGATATTGCACTGCTGCTGCAGTTATCTATCAACTACGATGATGGTACAACCGAAATGATTGTTTCTGATGAAAGCTGGCATTCATCAACAGGCGCCATCCGCTACTCAGAAATATATAATGGTGAAACTATTGATGCAAGAGAAGAAAAAACCAACTGGGCATTGGCTGCTTACAATGATGCAGCATGGAGCGGTGTAAAAGTTGCGAATCATCCCATGAACACGCTGATTGCTACTTACAATGAACCGGTAAGGAAGAAAGAAATTTTTAAACCTGTCAGGATATTTAAAACGCCCAAAGCCGAACAGGTTATCGATTTTGGTCAGAACCTGGTAGGTTGGGTTACCATCAAAGTAAAAGGCAATGCAGGGGATAAGATTACGGTATCGCATTCTGAAGTATTGGATAAAGCAGGTAATTTTTATACTACTAATCTCCGGGCAGCCAAAGCGCAGGATGTTTATATTTTGAAAGGTGGAGAAGAAGAAATATTTGAACCGCATTTTACCTGGCACGGTTTCCAGTTTATTAAAATTGAAGGCTATCCGGGCGACCTGAAACCGGAAAATTTTACAGCGGTGGCTTTGTATTCTGACATGCCGCAAACGGGTATTTTTCAGTCGTCCAATGCATTGGTAAACCAGTTACAACATAATATACAATGGGGACAAAAAGGGAATTTCCTGGATGTACCTACCGATTGTCCGCAACGGGATGAACGATTGGGATGGACAGGTGATGCGCAGGTTTTTTCAAGAACGGCGGCCTTTAATATGAATGTAAATAATTTCTTTTCCAAATGGCTGAAAGATGTGGCGGCAGATCAGAAACCCAATGGCAGCGTACCTTTTGTGGTGCCCAATGTTTTAGGCGCCAACGCAGGCGGCTCAGCAGGTTGGGCAGATGTGGCCAATATTATTCCCTGGAACATGTACCTGGCATATGGCGATACAAGAATACTGGAATCGCAATATAATAGTATGAAAGCATGGGTAGGCTATATGCAGCATAACAGTAAAAATGATCTCTGGAATACAGGATTTCATTTTGGCGACTGGCTATTTTACCGGCCAGATGATGATAATGATGGAAGGGCGGCGGTTACCGATAAATATTTAATTGCCCAGTGTTTCTTTGCAAATTCAACACAGTTGCTGATTAATGCTGCAAAGGTTTTAGGCAAAATGGAAGATGTAACTATGTATGAAATATTACTGGCAAACATTAAGGCAGCGTTTAATAAAGAATATGTAACAGGTAATGGCCGACTGGTTTCCGGCACACAAACAGCCTATACACTGGCATTGAATTTTGACATGCTTCCCGTAGCACAAAGACAACAGGCTGCTGAAAGATTAGTAGACAATATTAAAAATTATGGTAACCATTTAACCACCGGTTTTCTGGGAACACCTTATCTATGCCATGTGTTAACCCGTTTTGGTTACACAGATATGGCCTATAATTTATTATTGCAGGAAAAGTATCCTTCCTGGTTATATCCTGTTAAAATGGGCGCTACTACTATTTGGGAAAGATGGGACGGGATTAAACCCGATGGTTCTTTTCAGGTGCCTTCTATGAATTCATACAACCATTATTCTTATGGCGCTATCGGCGACTGGATGTATCGGGTAATGGCAGGAATTGATACCTACGAAGATGGAGTGGGTTATAAGCACATCCAAATAAAACCACATATTGGCGGTGGGTTTACCCATGCATCTGCTTCGTTGCAAACTTATTATGGTGTATTGAGTAGTGGCTGGAAAGTAGAAAATGATAAAACACTGATGGATATTGTTATTCCGGTAAATACTATGGCAACTGTATATGTTCCTGCAAAAAATGTCGCGGCTGTTACTGAATCAGGCACTGCGGTTTCCTCAGATGTAAAAATGGAAGATGGCTATGCAGTTATGACATTGGGTTCCGGTGCCTATCATTTTTCTATTACAAAATAAAAAACGAATGCATGCTCAAATATTTTTTTAGTTGCCTGCTAATAACTAATATAGCGATAGCACAAGTGGGTCCGCAAACCCAATTGCCATCGCATCCGCGTTTGTTAATGCTGAAGGATGAAGAGAGGGCGACACAGAAAAATATCAATTCCGATAAAACCTGGACTGTCATGCACCAATCTATCCTGGCAGAATGTGATTCATTGGAAAACGTACCACCCGTTGAACATATTAAAATAGGAAGACGGCTGCTGGATAAATCAAGAGAATGTTTGCGACGAGTATTTTATCTTTCTTATGCATGGAGAATGACGCACAAAGAAAAATACCTGAAGCGGGCAGAAAAAGAATTACTCGCAGTGTCTGCTTTTAGCGACTGGAACCCCACCCATTTTCTGGATGTGGCAGAAATGACTTTGAGTGTATCGATAGGCTATGACTGGCTCTATAACGATCTTTCAACTGCCTCAAAAAATATCATTAAGGAAGCTATTCTAAAAAAAGGGTTGGAGCCTTCGATGGATGCAAAATATAATGGCTGGCTTAAAGCATCGCATAACTGGAACCAGGTATGTAATGGTGGTATGGCATATGGAGCAATGGCTATTTATGAAGACGAGCCTGCATTGGCAAGAACCATCATTAACCGGGCCATTGAAAGCGTTGGGCTTCCTATGAAAGAATATGCCCCTGATGGCGCTTATCCCGAAGGATATGGCTATTGGGGTTATGGCACCAGTTACAACGTGATGTTGATTAGCGCTCTTGAAAAAGCTTTTGGAACTGATTTTGGTCTTGCAGAAAAAAAAGGTTTTTTACAAACAGCCGGTTTTATGGAAAATATGACCGGCCCTTCACACATTCCTTTTAATTTTTTTGATGCCGGCTCGGGAGAAGAGCTGCATCCTGCCATGTTTTGGTTTGCTGATAAATTGCAGGATCCCACACTCTTATGGATGGAACGAAACCAGGTAAAGCCGTACCAAGCAAAAAGATATCTCAGAAATACTTTATTACCCGCCATTATGATCTGGAGTAAAGGCATCGCGTTAAATAAAATTGCGCATCCTCTTTCTACCATGTGGGTAGGTGCAGGCAGAAATCCAGTTGCCCTTATGCATTCTTCATGGTCCGATACCGCCATCTATATAGGATATAAAGGAGGGTCACCTTCCCTTAATCATGCACATATGGATGTAGGCTCTTTTGTAATGGATGCTGATAGTATAAGATGGGCCATGGATTTTGGTATGCAGAATTATGAGAGCCTCGAATCAAAAAGTGTTGATCTATGGAACATGAAACAGAATTCGCAACGCTGGCAGGTGTTCAGGTATAATAATTTTGCACACAATACACTTACCATAAATAATCAGTTGCAGGAAGTGACTGGTAATGCATCGATAGTTTCTTTTTCAAAACTGCCTTCGTTTAAAAACGCGATTGTCAGTTTAACGGATATCTACAAAGCTTCACTTTCCAAAGCCACGCGGGGTATTGCCGTCGTTAATAATACGTATGTGGTAGTGCGAGATGAATTGGAAGGGGGCGCAACAGAAGCTATTGTTCGCTGGACAATGGCCACACCCGCATCTGCCAGAATCATTGATAATAAAACAATAGAGCTAACTAAGAACGGTAAAAAATTATTACTGGTTGTGCAGGAACCCGCTTCTGTAGTTATGAAGACCTGGCCCACCACACCTGCCCATGATTATGATGCAGTAAATACAGGCACCCTGCTGGTTGGTTTTGAAACCACTATAGCTGCAGGTACCAGGTCTTCCCTACAGGTATTACTCGTGCCTGGCAGATCAGTAAATAAAGCAAAACAAACTATAAAACCGTTAGCTACATGGCCACATTAAAATGTTGATTTACTATTACATACATTCTTCATAGAATACAAATTCGCAAAACCCTTATGAAAACAATTCATTATTTTTTACAAAGATCTTGCCTGCTGTTTTTTTTACTGTGCCTGTCTGTTTATGTTATATCACAAAGCAGTAAGGCCCAGCCATGGTCAATTGAAAAAGCCAACGCCTGGTACAGTCAACATCCATGGCTTACAGGGTCGGATTATATACCTTCCAATGCGATCAATCAACTGGAAATGTGGCAGGCAGATAGTTTTGATCCGGTAACCATTGACAAAGAACTAGGTTGGGCAGAAAGTATCGGATTTAATACTATGCGCGTTTTTTTACATAGCCTTGCCTGGAAGCAGGATCCTGAAGGATTTAAAAAACGGGTTGACCAATTCCTGTCCATTGCCAGTAAACATAAGATAGAACCTATGTTTGTTTTTTTTGATGATTGCTGGAATAAAATGCCAAACACCGGTAAGCAACCAGATCCGAAAACAGGTATTCACAACTCAGGCTGGATGCAGGATCCCGGACAGCCTGCTTCCAATGATGCAGCTAACTTTCCTGAATTGGAACAATATGTAAAAAATGTGATGACCCGTTTTGCACACGATAAACGTATTCTTTTATGGGACCTGTACAATGAACCCGGCAACAGCGGTAAAAAAGATTCCACTTTGCCCTTATTGACAAAAGTATTTGAATGGGCACGTGCTGTAAATCCTGATCAGCCTATTAGTGTGGGGTTGTGGGATTGGAGCTTCGAAAAGTTAAATGCCTTCCAGGCGGCAAATTCAGACATCATTACCTATCACAATTATGATGAGCCTGCACAACATCTCCGTGTTATTCAATTACTAAAAGCAATGGGCAGACCATTAATCTGTACCGAATATATGGCCCGTGTGCGTAACAGCCGCTTCTCCAATATTCTTCCTTTATTAAAAAAAGAAAAGGTAGGCGCGATTAACTGGGGATTTGTAAGCGGTAAATCGAATACCATTTATGCATGGGATACACCTCTCAAAGATGGCAGTCAGCCTGTAGAATGGTTTCATGATATTTTTTTTAGCGATGGCAGGGCTTACAGACAGGATGAAGTAGAGCTGATCCGGAAGCTGAATAAGCAATAGTGATTTTATTTTTTAATAGCAGTTCTTTTGCCCTACGGTAAAATGGTTGTTGTATAATTAATGTTTTATGAAAGTAATAGGTACACTTTTTGTTTTCTTTCTTACCTGCTCACTCATTGCACAGCAGGTCAATCCCAACTTACTCAACCACTCATGGCAGGCATCCTGGGTAACCTGTCCGGATGTGTCGCAAAGGGATTATGGCGTGTATCATTTCCGTAAAACATTTTCCATCGCTCATCATCCCGAAAAATTTATTGTAAATGTATCCGCCGATAATCGTTATCGTTTATTTGTTAACGGCAAAGCAGTGTGCAATGGTCCTGCAAGAGGTGATTTGTATAACTGGTATTTTGAAACGATAGATATTGCACCTTACTTGCACGATGGGCCAAATACCATTGCAGCATTGGTATGGAACATGGGCGTATATGCACCGGTGGCACAGGTTTCCAATCAAACTGCCTTTGTATTACAAGGAAACACTGATGCTGAAAAAATGATTAATACCGGTGATAGCTGGAAAGCTTTTCACAATACTTCTTATGCTCCCTGTTCTACTGATAATGCATCACGCCTGCATACCTATATGGTAATTGGTCCCGGTGATGAGGTGCAGGGCGCCGACTATCCATGGGGATGGGAGCAGCCATCTTTCAATGATGCGAACTGGTTGGCTGTTAAAAAAATTGGCAATCCTGTTCCGGTTGGTTATGGTTCAGATAATCTCTGGACCCTGCAGCCACGCAATATTCCTTTGATGCGTGAGAGCATGCAGCGTATCAAAGAGGTCCGTAAAGCATCCGGTATAGAAGTGACCGGAGATTTTTTAAAAGGTAATCATGCAGTAACAATACCGGCAAATCAAACCGTAACTATTTTATTGGATCAAACGTTTAATTCAGTTGCGTATCCCGAAATGGTGGTAAGCAATGGCAAAGGCTCCTCTGTAAAGATTACCTATGCAGAAGCGTTATTTGCCAAAGATGGTACAAAAGGTAACCGCAATGAGATTGCAGGGAAAACCATGAATGGCAACTACGATATTTTTAAACCCGATGGCGGAGAGAAACGTTTGTTCCGCCCACTATGGGTGCGCACTTACCGGTACCTGCAATTAAATATTACCACAAAAGATGAACCATTGATTATTGATGATTTATATGGCATGGCAACAGGGTATCCTTTTACCGTTAAAGCTTCCTTCACCAGTAATGATGCATCCTTACAACAGATATGGGATATCGGTTGGCGCACGGCACAGCTTTGCGCAGGCGAAACTTATTTTGATTGTCCCTATTATGAGCAACTGCAGTATGAGGGCGATACACGCATTCAGTCATTGATATCCTTATATGTAACCGGCGATGACAGGCTGATGCGAAAAGCCATACTTGATTTTTATCAGTCCAGGGTTCCTGAAGGACTTACACAGGGCCGCTATCCCAGCAATCGTTTACAGGTAATTCCTCCATTTTCTTTATTCTGGGTTTCCATGGTGCATGATTACTGGATGCATAGGAGTGATGAAAAATTTGTGTCCGGTTTTTTAATTCCCATCACGGGTGTGCTGGATTGGTTTGAAAAAAATATTGATGCATCCAAAAAAATGCTGGGTCCCATGAAGTGGTGGAGTTTTGTAGACTGGAACCATGCATTTCCGGGCGGTACGCCAGATGGTGCGATGGATGGTAACTCATCAATCATTACGCTACAATACGTAAATACTTTGCAACAGGCTGCAGAACTATTCGCGTTTTATGGTAAAACAGAACAGGCAGAACATTATCAACAGCTGGCTGCTGAGTTAAGTAAGGCAACCTATACCTATTGTTTTGATGAAAAAAAAGCGGTAATGGCCAATACACCGCTAAAAAATACTTTCAGCCAGCATGCAAGTATTATAGCGGTCCTCACAGGTTGTATACCTGTGAAGGATATGAAAAATGTGATGCAGAAAGTATTGTATGATACTTCACTTAGCCAGGCAACTTTTTATTACCGTTTTTACCTCAACCGCGCTTTAAAAAAAGCAGGAATGGCTGATCTCTATTATTCTCAGTTAACGCCATGGAGAGGAATGATTGCCAATGGGCTAACAACGTTTGCAGAAAATCCTGATCCAACGCGTTCTGATTGTCATGCATGGAGTTCCAGTCCGGATTATGATTTTCTCGCAACCATTTGCGGTATTATTCCGGCTTCGCCGGGATTTGCTTCAGTAAGAGTTGAACCTGCCTTGGGTGAATTGACGCAGGCTGCCGGAACAATGCCTCATCCTTACGGCGATATCAGCGTATCGCTGAAGAGAGTAGGTACAAACGGAATAGTGGCGCAGATCAATCTTCCCGCAAACTTGCCCGGTGAATTTATCTGGAAAGGAAAAACCGTAAAACTTACCGGGGGAAAACAAATCATCAGTTTATAAATCATTGCAGGCAAAATAAACCAGCGATAGTATGGCTATAGTTCTGCAATTTTGAGTACGAGATATTACCCTTATGAAGAAATTACCTGATGATATATTTGGTGGAGAAGAAAATATTGAATCAGTTATTCAATTCCTTGAAAAGAATAGCACGGGTTATGAATATTTTGATGAGGCAGCGATCAGTCCGCTTATCAAACCAAGAGAGCTGGCAGCACATAAAGGTTTATTCGGTCATGCCTTACTTATCGCGGGTAGCGAAGGAAAAATTGGAGCTGCTATATTATCGGCGAAAGCCGCTTTGCGCGCAGGATGCGGGTTGCTTACTGCCTGGGTTCCGTCCAATGCGGTAGTACCCCTTTTATCAGCTTTGCCGGAAGCCATGAGCACTGTAAGAGATGACAGTAAACAAATAGATATCCCTTCGCTAGAACGCTTTAAGGCTATTGGCTTTGGTCCAGGTGTTGGCATGCAGGCAGGCAATGCATTGTTAAGGTTACTCGAAAATAATCAGCTTCCATTAGTGATAGATGCGGATGGTTTAACCTTATTATCTCAACACCGGGATAAGTATACACTACTGGCACCCCATATTATTCTTACCCCGCATCCGGGAGAATTTGACAGGCTCACCCATGTACATGTTTCTGTTTTTGAAAGATGTAAAACACAATTGGCATTTTCAAAACAATACTACGTCACTGTTTTATTGAAAGGGCGCCATACTTCGATAACTACACCGGAAGGAAAAATATTTTTTAATGCTACCGGAAATAATGGGATGGCTACTGCCGGAAGCGGGGATGTATTAACGGGTATTATCACTTCCCTACTGGCACAGGCTTATACAACAGAAACAGCGGCTGTAATGGGTGCTTACCTGCATGGTTATGCCGGCGACAGAGCAGCAGAATCTGTATCCAAAACCAGCCTGATTGCTTCAGATATTATTGAAGGGATTTCTTCTTTCTTTTTAGCATTTGAAAAAAGCTAGGATGTATTTAGTTCGGGTTGTCATCACAACCAATTGTATCTCAAAAGGACATAATGGCCCGAAAACATTTATGTGTTCGGTTTTTTTTTGGATACTGAAAATGCATAGCTGTATTTAAAAATCGAATCGGAATAAAGCTATTGGATCTTCAGTAATAAATCAATGATTTCTTTCTCCCTCGTCCACACAATAAAATGATTTTCATTCTCAAAAGTAGTTACCACGACAGAAGCTGATTTGGTGAACATTTTTTGTGCGTAAGCCACATTGCTGTACGGCACCAGCACATCTTTTGTGCCATGCATTATATAAACGGGACAAGTTATTCTTTCATAATCAACTTTCATATCCATTAAATCTTTTTTTAAATACCATAACTCTTCATTACTTGGCCGCATTGCGCCGGGTACCAAAAGGTTTAGTGGTGTTTTAAATAATACAGGCCTCCATTTTTCCGGCTTTTCAGCAGCAGGATCTAATGCACCGGCAAGAATCAATAATGCCTTGCTGTATTGTGGCCTTGCAGCAGCCAGCTTTACAATTAAGGGTCCACCCAGGCTGTGGCCTATTAGTACAACCGATTTGTTATTATGAATGCTGTCCATCCATGTAGCAATAATTGTGGTTTGATCAGTAAGATTCATGGCGTTACCAAAATCGCTGTAGCCAAAACCGGGGCGGTCGATAGCGATAATCCTATAATGTTTCAGTAACTCTTTATTAAGCAAGTAATTTTGAAAACCTTCCCAGCTGCCAGGCGTACCATGTACAAAAAGTAAAGTGGGTAACGTATCACTGCCGGTTTGGGCATAGTGTAACGGGAAACCATTTATTTTTTTTGTAATAGTTTTTAATACTATGCCGGAATCACTAAACTTTTTCCTGGATTCCGAATCGCTAATGCGAAATTTCATACAGCTTTGCGCCAAAAAAATCCACACTAACAATATAATTCCACTAATTAGGAAGGAAGGTTTGGAGAAGCGGCCCATAAAATAGGGAAGGGATTTGTTTAATAATTCATTTAGCTAATTTAGTAGCATTTATATCTTCAACTACCAGCAAAATACAGCTTTCTGCAATAGGAAGATGTAAGCTTAAAATAAGCAGCTCGTGTTTTATTATAGCAGATGAAAGGCTTTCAGCTTTTTATCAATATGCGGACGGGAGTCTTTTTCAAGCATCATAAAAGTGGCAGACCAGTCGATGAGGCTATCGGGTTGTTTTTTCTGTATCAATGTAGCGATAGTATACATTTCATCAATGGTAAATAAACCGGATCTTTGTAAACGCAGTAACTGGTAAGAGATCAGTTTGTCTCCAATAACGCTTTCCTTTCCCATAAACCGCAAAGGAACAGGGTAAGAAATACCTTCGTAATTAGCAAGGTGGATAATTTCTGGTTCCATAGTTCTATTCATTACATATGGGTAAGAGAAAAAATTGAAAGCGTATGCTGCTTTTCGCCAGATCAACTTATTCACAATCTGAGTCGGGATGGGGCGGGATAAAAAAAGTTTTTCACATTCAGCAAAAATGAGAGAGAATCCTATTTCCCCGATAGGCCACTTTAATGAAATAGGATTTTTTTTATTTTTTTAATGCTATCCCATCCTTAATAACTAACGTTTATTAGCCTTTATAAGTCAATTAACTATTCTTTTTATAAATAGTATTCGCAAAATTATCATCCTATCATATTTATAGACTATTTTTACTCCATCATTTTTGTAGACTATATTTGTATGCACCCAATAAAAATTTTCATAAACGCATCTGCCTGTTGTTGTTGCTTATAAATTAGATATATAAGCAAGCTCATTTACAACAACCTATTTTACAATGGAAACACCTTCAATACAATCTCTCAAAAAATTACAGCAACAGCTTGAAGCACTGGGTAGTGAAGAAGCATTATCACTTCTGGCAGCTACTTTTCCCGGCCAGGTTACTTTTTCTTCCAGTTTTAGTTTTGAGGACCAGGTAATCAGTCACCAAATATTACACAATCATTTTCCCATCAACATCTTTACCCTGGATACGGGGCGTTTATTTGCAGAAACCTATTCTGTATGGACCAGCACCAATACCCGTTACCAGGCAAATATCAAAGCGTATTATCCTGATCATGCGGCTCTGGAAGCCTTTGTATTGGAAAAGGGACCTAATTCCTTTTACGAATCTGTTGAAAACCGTAAAAGCTGCTGTGGTATCCGTAAGGTGGAACCACTAAAGCGCGCATTGGCTGGAAATGCAGTCTGGATAACAGGTCTGCGTGCTGAACATTCATCTGCCCGGCACAACCTGCCGCAACTGGAGTGGGATGATGCTAACCGGATCATTAAATACCATCCCTTACTTCACTGGACAACAGATGAAACAAGAACCTATATAGATACACATAATATACCCTACAATCCTTTACACGACCGTGGTTTTGTAAGTATTGGCTGTGCCCCCTGTACGAGGGCCATCCGGCCGGGAGAAGATTTCAGGGCCGGCCGCTGGTGGTGGGAAGACAGCAGCAAGAAAGAATGTGGGCTTCATGAAACAGAAAATTCAATATCAGCAGGTACAAATTAAACATACGATGAGCAAACACAGTTTAGATCATTTGGAACAGTTAGAATCGGAAGCTATTCACATTATGCGCGAAGTGGCGGGCCAGTTTGAAAAACCTGCCTTACTATTCAGTGGGGGAAAGGATTCAATTACGCTCGTACATCTTGCATTGAAAGCATTCAGACCAGGGAAATTTCCTTTCCCGCTCGTACATATTGATACAGGACACAATTTTCAGGAAGCCCTTGACTTCAGGGATGCATTAGCGGAAAAGATAGGCGAAAAGTTAGTGGTCAGAAATGTAGCTGATACCATTAAAGAAAAAAATCTGACAGAAACAAAAGGAAAGTTTGCAAGCCGTAATGCTTTGCAGACCTATACTTTATTAGATACCATCAATGAATTCAAATTTGATGCCTGTATTGGCGGCGCCAGGCGTGATGAAGAAAAAGCGAGGGCAAAAGAAAGAATATTTTCTGTAAGAGATGAGTTTGGCCAGTGGGATCCCAAATTACAAAGACCTGAATTGTGGAACACCTATAACGGAAGAATTCATAAAGGAGAAAATGTGCGTGTTTTCCCCATCAGTAACTGGACAGAACTGGATATCTGGAATTATATACGCAGGGAGAATATTGATCTTCCCTCAATTTATTTCGCCCACGACAGACAAGTGCTGGAACATGAAGGACAACTGGTAGCCGTATCGGATTTTATACAACTGGATGAGACAGATAAGATCAGTATCAAAAAAGTGCGTTACCGTACGGTAGGGGATATGACCTGTACAGCCGCTGTTGAATCCACTGCAACAAATATTGATGATATCATACGTGAAATCATCGCCACAAAAACCAGCGAACGTGGTGAAACAAGGATCGATGACCGGGTATCTGAAGCGGCCATGGAGGACAGAAAAAAAGGCGGATATTTTTAGAAAGTACTTAATAATCAGTTGTAAGTAAAAAGAAGAAACGCTATTGGTATTACTTAGAACTATACCGTATAACATTATAGAATAGTAACAAACAATTTTAAACAATAGGTTGCGCCCAAAAGTTATAGGTAAAAGGGCTTCAACTTACTACTTACCACTTATAACTTATAACACAAATGGATATTCTGAGATTTATTACAGCGGGAAGCGTGGATGATGGCAAAAGCACTTTAATTGGCCGTTTATTATACGATAGCAAATCAATCATGATTGATCAGCTGGAAGCGATCGGGCGCCAGACAAAAAATCGTGAAGAAGGGGATATTGATCTGGCCTTGCTTACCGATGGTTTACGTGCCGAAAGAGAACAGGGCATTACCATTGATGTAGCCTATAAATATTTTTCTACCCCAAAACGCAAATTTATTATTGCAGACGCGCCAGGTCATATTCAATACACAAGAAATATGGTTACCGGGGCTTCCAATGCAGACCTTATTATTATTCTGGTAGACGCAAGAAACGGTGTGATAGAGCAAACCCGCAGACATTCCATCATCGCCTCCTTACTCAATATTCCGCATGTGGTGGTGGCTATTAATAAAATGGATATGGTAAACTATTCGCAGGATACCTATAACAACATCGTCATAGATTTTGCGGAAGTGGCCGAGTCGCTTGGCTTGAAAAATATAACCTACCTACCCATCAGTGCATTGGATGGCGACAATATTGTGGACCGTTCTACTAATTTTTCATGGTACGAGGGCGAGCCTTTATTGAATTTACTGGAAAATGTGGAAGTACAAAGTGACGTGAATTTAACGCTGGCAAGATTTCCTGTGCAATATGTAATCCGCCCGCAAACAGATCTGTTGCACGACTATCGGGGATATGCGGGCAAACTCGTTAGTGGTATTTATAAGAAAGGGGATAAGATAACGGTTCTTCCCTCAGGTTTGCAGAGCAAAATCAAAGCGATAGAAATTGGCGGTAGAGAAATGGAAGAAGCTTTTGCCCCTCAAAGCATTGTTTTACATCTTGAAGATGATATTGATGTTAGTCGCGGTGATGTAATCGTTGCATCTGAAAATCTCCCGAAAGTAGCACAGGAACTGGATGCTTTAGTATGCTGGATGGGCAATAAACCCCTGGTGGAAGGCAGCCGTTATCTTTTACAGATTAACAGCCGGCTGGTAAAAGCTATTGTTAAGGAAATAAAATATAAACTGGATGTAAACTCGCTTGAAAAGGAATTATCGCCTGAAACAGTGAGTTTAAATGATATTGTAAGGATCACTATCAAAACAGCGTCACCCATTCCTTATGATGGCTATACCGAACTTCGTGTGAACGGGGGTGCCA
>JBBRHM010000070.1:0-17863 GCA_038222655.1 Chitinophagales bacterium
GTTTTGCTCGTTGATCCGCAAATATTAGTCGCTGTTACCGTTACTGTGGTAACGCCTTTATTAAATGTTAAGCCTGTCCCTGTTCCGCTTCCACTTCCTGTGGTCGCTCCGCTTAATGAATAGTTATAGGTAATTGCTCCTGTTCCGATTGCACTAATTGTATAACTAATAGGTGCACTGCTACAATTAGCCGCTGTTGTATTTGCTGTTAGATCAGCTGTACCGCTAATCACCGGTAATACACAATCAACTGTTACTGTAACTGTAGTGGTGTTTACACAACCATTTGAAGTTCCTGTAACAGTATACGTAGTGGTAACTGTAGGATTCGCTGTTACAGAAGAACCTGTTGTGGCAGATAATCCGGTTGAGGGAGACCATGTATAAGTTGATGCACCGCTTGCGGTAAGTGTTACATTACTTCCGTTATTGATGCTCGGTGCTGAAGGACTAACCGCAACAGTAGGTAATGCATTTACAGTAACCAACGTTGTGGCCGTATTCTTACAGCCGTTCGCATCAGTAACCTGAACAGAATAAGTTCCGGATGCTGCAACTGTTGCACTGGTGATAGATGGGTTTTGTACAGCAGAGGTAAAGCTGTTTGGACCGCTCCATGCATAGGTTGTATAACCACCGGTTGATGTAAGGTTCAGATTAGTTCCTGCACAAACAGGACTGTTACTTCCCGCGGTTACAGTTGGTAAAGTATTTACTGTAATGGCAACAGATGTTGTGTATTGTATTGCATCGGTAGCCGTTTTAGCACCTCTGCGATAATAGGTTGTTGTAGTTAATGATCCCGGTGCATAAGTAGAAGAAGTGGCACCGGAAATATCTGTGAAAGTAGAGTTATCTGTACTGCTCTGCCACTGGTAACTGATCGTACCTGTTCCACCACTTGCATTGGTGGTTGAAGTGAATGCAGAAGGAGTTGCACCGCTGCAAATGGTTTGCGGGCTGCCAATAGTGCCTGGCGTTAATGGTTGCGAAGAAGTAGAAATGGTAACCGTAACTAATGCACTACTCACACATCCATTAGCATCCGTTCCGATAACCTGGTAAGTAGTTGGGGAAGATGGGTTAGCGATTACTGAAGCGCCTGTGGTAGCAGATAATCCTGTTGCAGGCGACCAGGTATATGTTAACGCTCCACCTGCCGTTAGCGTAGCGCCATTGGTTGGTGAAACAGGACTAATAGTTACCGTTGGTAAAGGATTTACTGTTACAGTGGCAGAACCGGACACACTTACGGCACAACCCGCGGCGCTATTTGCATCTTTAACGGAAACAAGACTATAATTAAAAGTACCTGCTGTTGTTGTTAGCACTGTCACAGGTACAGAATTTCCTGAAACGGTAGACACAGTTTGCTGAGAACCACCATTAATCGTATAGCTAAATGTGTAAGGTGCAGTTCCGCCGCTGCCGGTAAATGTAACAGTAGGGTTTGCAGCATTCAGACATACCGTTGAGGTACCATTTATTGTTGCAGAAGGCTGAGGTATACTCCAGGTAATAATAACCACCCCATTTCCATTATTATTGTATCCTGTGTTTACGTTCGCGTGGGCAGTTTTAATAATTGCACTATCAGGGTCAGTGGCGCCTACATATGAACCGCCACCACCGCCAAAACCTTTGTCTTTACCACCACCGCCGCCTGAATATCCACCTCCACCACCACCACCACCTACCGTAGCGCCCCCCCCCCCATATCCGCCATATTCATCAGTATAGCCATCAAAACTTGGTGCAGCATCTGACCCAAAATTAGGTTTGACCCCAAAGACCAAATCACCCGTTACGTCGTCTGCTCCATTTTGGAAAAAACCGGCTCCACCACCAGCATTATCGCCATTTCCGCCACCTAAGCCATTAATTCCTCCGGGGTTATTGACTGAACTAAAAGCGATAGCAGCAGATGATTGGGCGCCGTAATAACCCGGTTCGTTAACATTCGCGTCCTTATTGTCACCCGCAGTTACTAACCCGTATCCCCCTCCGCCTCCGCCACCGGCGGCAAGCAATAAATTACTATTGAGGGAAAAATTTGGATCATTCTTTGCAATAAAAGAACCACCTCCACCGCCGCCTGAATAGGTTTTATTGATACCGCCATCGCCATTAGCAGCGGAATTTTGATCTCCGCCACGTTGTCCAACAATTATTGCGAGATGTTCACCGCCATTCACAGCAAAAGTTCCTTTTAGGTAAGCGCCAACTCCGCCGGTGCCATTTTCGCTGCCGGTAGTAACAACACTCAGGCCATCGCCACCATTAGCTCCATAAGCTTCTATTGTAACCTTAGTAACATATGCAGGCACTTTAAAATCCTGGAACTGACCATGAATTACTCCATTGTCATATGTAAATACTGCTTTTCCCCTTGTACAGGTAGTTTGAGAAATGTCTACTGCAAAAAATGAATGCTGCGCCAGTTTTTTAACCTCAGGTAGAAGGTTACTGTTATCACCAAGCACTTTTAATGAAGACTTATTACTTGAAAAAAGCTCAGGAATAATTTTTGATTTTCGTGTGGTAGCATCACTAATTGCTTTACTATTCACCACTGCATCACCAATTCCAATAAACACTGGTTTGGTATTATTAGAAACAGCATTTAAAAGAATGGCAGTAAAACCAATGCAACCAATTGCTCTGAGTAGAACTTTTTTCATAAAAAAGGTTTAGGCGTGTTATACTAAGTAATCTTGATTCGCTTCTAACAGAACTTTCACAAGAAAATACTATAGTCCAAACTATAGTTCCTGTGTACAGAACTGATTGATTTTTAGGATATCGGAGAAGCGTATCTTTTGGCAAAGAGAAATTCCAAAAGGGTGAGCTATCAAGGAAAATGGCTCGCAGAATAACGCATATTTACTGCTTAAAATTGGCAGAAAATACTTTAAATCAGTTAGTTATGGTTGCGGTCAGATCCCTTTTTTTGTACACTATTTTGCCAGTTGACGGATAATATACTTTAACAATAATAAAACATTTACAACACTTTGTAGAATTAAATTTACACTTTAAGCATAATTTAATGTGGATAATTTGTAGTATAATCCTTAATTCCTCACTATTTTGATCAAAACGATATGTAGCAATAAAATATAGCCTGCTATAAAATATTTGCCTCTTTTAAAATTTTACCTACCGCATAATTCATATACCTATTAACATTTGCGTCCATTTGCGGCACATCATTTGGTGATAAGGAATCGTAAATAATTAATTATGCAAAATATCATGCTTTCCTCAATGCTTGTTACAGCTCTTCTTCTCAGCACACAGACAGAAGCGCAAGTCACCGTTAAACAGCCAAACCCTATTTATAAAAGCTACCCTACTAAATATCCTGATAGAGGTTACGACAACGGCAGGTATAACAAGGGAGGGGAAAATCAACAGAGGGATAATAAAAGAAAAGCAGATCAGGATGATACTAACATTTTTGGAAAAGGGATAGGCAAAAATCGTGGAAATGAAGACCATGATGACGGTGATCATGAAGATAATGATCATGGAAATGGCCATCATAATGACAAAAAGCATGATAATGGACATGAAGGAGATAATGAACATAGAAAGGGTCATCATAATGATAAGAATTATGGTAATAATAAGCATGATAACCATGATGATGACGACGATGATGACGATGATGACGAGTATGAAAATGATAGCCATCGGGATAATGGAAATGGCAATAAAAAACATGGCGACGATAACCATAGAGATGACGAGTATGGCAATAGTAATCATGGTAATAAAAACCATCGCGATAATAAACATGATGATAATAATTACGGCAATGGCAATCATGGCAATAAAAACCATAAGGATAACAATCATGATGATAATGATTACGGTAATGGTAATCATGGGAATAAAAACCATAAGGATAATAATCATGATGAGAATGACAACGATCATGATAAGGGTAAATCAAACAAGGATGATAATATTTTTGGAAAAGGCAATCAAGGAGATAAGGATCATGCTACCAGCCCTAAAAGAAAAAGCATCGGAAAATTTTAAATATTATTTATCGCAGATAATTAGTAACCCAATAGCATTTTGCTTTAATAGTGCGTATACACCAAGTTTTATTAACATCCATTAGGACTGCAGCTCAAATTTATTGTCTGATAAAAGAGGGTATTTCCTCCTTTCGAATAAAGTATCTATTTCTCAATCCGTTAACCTTTAAAAACCAGGCATTATGCAAACCGTAACAAAAAAAATGATGGGAATAGGCACTTCAATTATAATCTTTTTTGTATTGATTCTTGCCTGTAATAAATCATCAAATTCGCCTGCATTTGCAGGGAAAAAAGCTTTATCCGTTTATCTTACAGATGATCCTGCTCCATTTAGTTCTGTGTTTATTGACATTAAAACTGTAGAAGTAAAAATTGATGAAGATACTAATCATGACAGTCATTTTGGAGATAACGATGATGACAAGGATGATGATAATACCGACCATGATCAATATGGGAAATGGGATACACTGTCTATCAGGCCCGGCGTATACAGTATTATGAATTTCAGAAACGGCATAGATACCTTACTGGCTGCAGGAAAAATTCCAGTGGGTAAAATAGAAAAGATCCGTCTTACTTTAGGTAACAATAACTCGGTTGTGGTATCCAATGTTTCACATCCCCTATTATTATCTCCCGGACAAAATCATTATGTATATGTAAAAATTGATGATGAAGATCTGGATGAAACAGGATCAGGTCAGGTAGGCTTATGGATTGATTTTGATCTTAGTGCCTCCATACAGGAACGCCAGGGCGCCTATTACCTGAAACCTTATCTGAAAGCTTTTGGTAATGAAAAGTTTGGTGAGATAAAAGGAAAAGTTCTACCTACAGATGCTCGTAGTCTTGTAAAAGTATATAGCGGGAAAGATACTTCTACTGCTATTCCTGAAAATGGTTCCGGCGAATTTAAGATAAGAGGTTTGAGAGAAGGTAAATATAGTATTCTCTTCAAATCTTTCAATGGATACAGGGATACTACCCTTAACAATATCGAAGTGTTCAAGGGAAAAGAAACAAAAATTAATACCGTTACGTTAAGGAAATAAATATCTTCTTCTTTTAAAAAATAATAAAGCGGCTAAACTGTATTAGTCGCTTTATTTTATTGGAACCCAATCGTAGAATGCAGTAAAGTTGTGTTCAAAAAAAATAAATATACCTGTTCATTTCACGATTCCTTCTTTGGTATTTATGGAAAAGAAGAATGATACATGCACAAGAAAATTATCAGGAAAAGGAAGCTTCAATATCCCTTACTGATAAGGGTTTTTCGATGATCGTTACAGGCATATCCGGGAATAATAATTCTTTTGGCGTTCCAAATCCGCTGATCAGTGTTATACGCATATCTGGAAAAGCATTATTGATACTTTCTACTTCATTCCATCCCGATCCATCTGGTAACTTATTGTCCAGTATAAGTATGTCTGGTTTCAGAGTGTTCAATTTCTTAAGGCCATCACCCAGGGTATGGGCCATGTACACCATATACCCTTTTTGGTTCAGATACTTTCTTACCAGAATACAGAGGTCTACTTCATCATCTATAATTAAAACGGTTGGCTGCATAGAATAAGCTTGTAATATTTATGCCATTTATAGCAGGAAAAAAAATCCCCATAGTAGTCATCCTTCCTAACTTAGACTCTAAGCAAAACCGAGTTGTTCCAAAGCATCCAGCGGCAGGTCATAAAGATGTTTATCCTCGGCCTCAATTTTCAATCGCCCTTCCGGCCCCCGCTCACCATGAATATAATATTGTTTCATAGAAAGCACTTTACCTGAGTAGATAGTAGTATTATCCAGTGTTTCATAACTCCGCAATAATTGTGCAAGCATCTCGGGGTTCTTAAGGTTACGGAAAACATGAATTGATTGCCGCTTATACCCATCAAGTTCCGTTACTTCGTAGCAATGACCGTCCCGTTCCATTTCCTGGTACAACCTTCTATTCAGTTTTTCCAGGTGTACCGATGCTGAAGTAACCACCACGATATATATCTTTTCCATTGCTTACAAATTAATTTCCCAAATCATTTTACTTTATCAGTTATTACCCTATACTACTATTCGTTTTAGAGGAGGTACTTACGGGTACATCATTTCATCAATATAGCGTTTGGACCTCATAAGCTTTCCCTTTCACTGAATTGAATGAAACGGTGTAACCAATGGTTGATGGTTTACTTTGTACCGCTAACCCTTTTACCACTACCGGTATGCTTGTGCGTATGGTACAGTTACCGCCATTACGGGATAGTATTTTTGCATTATTTATTTTTCCTGCTTTCCATTGAATGTCTACCACAAAATTTCCTCTTGCCACCAAACCCTTTACCTGCCCACTTCTCCATGCATCAGGCAGGGCAGGAAGCAGGTGCATTTCGTTGTTTTGACTTTGCAAAAGCATTTCCGCCACACCGGCTGTTCCCGCAAAATTTCCATCGATCTGAAAGGGTGGATGTGCATCAAACAGATTGGGATAAGCGCCACCTCCTTTATTATATGATGTATTATTTTCTTTGGTCAATCGCAACAGGTTTCTAAATAAAGTATAGGCATGGTTGCCATCTAACAATCTTGCCCACATGTTTACTTTCCATGCAAGACTCCAGCCAGTGCCATCGTCGCCTCTTAATACTAATGTTTTCTTTGCTGCTTCGGCTAGTTCTGGGGTATGCAAAACTGATATTTCTCTTGCAGGATGTAAGGCAAATAAATGAGACGTGTGGCGGTGATGCGGATCTACATCCGTAAAATCTTTATACCATTCCTGCAATTGCCCCTTGCTGCCCACCTGGAAAGGATAAAATTTTTCCATCCTTTTTTTCAATGTATCACTGAATGATTTATCAGTCTGTAATATTGCCGCTGCATCAATGAGGTTATGAAACAGATCGCGTATAATGCCCATATCCATGGTACTGGCAATTGTGAGCGCTGCTTTTTTGGTTCCATCCATAAAATCATTTTCCGGAGAAGTGGATGGGGCCGTTACCCAATACCCGTTCTTATCCATCACGAGCCAATCCAGTGTAAACAAAGCTGCCCCTTTCATCAATGGATAAGCAGTCTGCAACAGGAATTTCTTATCACCGGTAAAAAGATAGTGTTCCCAAAGATCGCGAGTAAGCCAGTTAGCGCCCATGGCCCAGTTGGCCCATTTGGGATCCCCTTTTCCAACATCACCCACCGGGTTACTCAACGCCCATATATCAGCATTATGATGTACCACCCAGCCATGATCTATGTTGTAAAATTCTTTCGCGGTTGTTTTTCCCGTTACGGCTAATTCTTTTACCAGATCAAAATAAGGCTGGTGCAGCTCTGAGAGATTAGTACTCTCAGCTGGCCAGTAATTCATCTGGAGATTAATATTGGTTGTGTAATTACTGCTCCATGGAGGGCGAATCAGTTTGTTCCATATTCCCTGGAGGTTAGCGGGGGCATGAGCTGTTCTTGAAGAAGAGATCAACAGGTAACGGCCATATTGAAAATACAATGCATCCAATGCCGCATCCGCATTTCCTTTTGTGTACGCATCCAGTCTTTCATCTGTTGGGAGAGAGGGTATAGTATCATCGCTATTAAGTGTTAAAGATACCCTGTTAAAATATTTATGAAAGTCTGTAAGGTGATCTTTGCGTATTTGCGTGTAACTGGCTTTTACTGCTGCCTCAAGATAAGAATGGGCCAGTTGATCTTCATCTCTTCCCTCATTATCGGGGCATTTATTATACCCATTAAAACTGGTGGCTGCCGTTACATACAGGATTACTTCCGAAGCGCCACTGATATGAATACCACTGGTATCTGTTGACATTATACCATCTTTATTCATTGCTTTCAGCAACAGTTCAAAACGCATACCCCTGCAGCCCGCGGTATCCTCATACACTACCGGTTCTTTTTGGGGATTATGATAACTGGGTTCTACATGTGCAGGTGCTTTACCTTTGAGTACCAGTATGTTTTTAGCGGCTGATACATGATACCGCAACAGGCTATTGGCTGATATATCCAGGTTGAGTTGCTTTTCTTTATCGGCAGCTATCTTTATCACAATCATATTAGCAGGGGCGGATGCAAATACTTCACGTGTATATTTTACCCCGTTTACTGTATACTTTGTGGTTGCTATGCCATGCTCTATTAGCAGGTCTCGGGTATAAGCGGTTTGCATGCTGTGCCCAAAAAATTGACGGATATGCAGGTCACCCAAAGGCATATAACTTTCAGAAAATAATCCCTGCATAGTATGTGCGAGCGTATTGGCTTTGGCATAATCACCCGCAAACAAAGCTTCACGCAAAGGGGCCAATGACAAGGGGGAAGCGGGGTTGACATTTGTTTTTACAGGTCCTCCGCTCCATAGCGTTGCTTCATTTAGTTGTATCAGTTCTTCTTCGACTCCGCCGAAAATCATGGCGCCCAGGCGACCATTACCTATGGGCAATGCTTCTGTCCATACTGCTGCAGGTTTGTTATACCAAAGACGAAGACCATTCTGCCCATAGCAAGCCAACAGGCTTTGTATGATACAAACAAAACTTAGAAACATGCTTTTCATGTAAAGAAGATTTTTATTTCCGTTCCCACAGTATCTGTCCTCAAGATACTGCAAGAAGATGAACAGGCAACTACCTGCACAAGTTCATTAGCAGTGAGTACTGAGGTTCCCTAAAGGATAAACGGCAAAAAAGATACGTGTATAATTATTTAACTTTACTGTCCTGAAAACTACACTTATCTTAACCGCTTAAACTTCATCAGTATGAAAAAAACTATGTTACTGGCGATATCAGCCATGTTAATCACCTCTTTAACCTGGGCTCAAAAAGCAAGTCCTGCAACTGAAGCTTCCGGAAAAGTAAATGGCGCAACCATTAATATTAAATACAGCGCCCCTTCTGTTAAAAGCAGGACCATATGGGGCGGAACTTGTCCCCTATGATAAAGTATGGAGAGCCGGGGCCAATGAAGCTACTATTTTTGAAACCGATAAAGACATACAGGTGGAAGGCAAAACACTTCGCGCAGGTAAGTATAGCCTGTATGCGATTCCGGGGCAAAAAGAGTGGACCCTTATTTTTAACTCCGCAACCGGCCAATGGGGCGTTACACGTGGCGGTGAAACCTCAGAAGATTCTTCGAAAGATGTATTACGTGTAAAAGCAAAACCCGTGAAAGTGGCTACACTGCAGGAAAAATTAAGTTATGATATTATGCCGAAAGGTTTCGCCCTTCGTTGGGAAAATCTGGAAGTACCGGTTTCTATTAAGTAATTATACATTGAGTATTTGTAATCCTGCTGTTAAAAAACAGCAGGATTTTTTTTGCACGCAAGAGCGCTAAGGCAGAGTTTTATCAGATATATATGCAGCAAAAATTAACTACCTCAACACGGGTAAAAAAGAATGATTATCGCTGCCGCCTAATTATTTATCAAAAATCTGGTTCAGTATGGCTGCCAGGCGCACGCCTCCTTTTACCAGCTGTGCATCAACGGTTTTGATATGATCGAAATTATAGCGGTAGCTTAATTTACTTCCTGATTGGTCAATCTCTTTATACAAACCGGCTGCTATAACATACGATTCACTTATCCAATCGGCAATGGACTGTTTATTCCAGGAAGCACGCTGGTTCTGGGTTGTATGATTGATGGCTTTTACATATTCGGTATAAGACAGCTCCTGAAAAGCTATTAATTGTTCATCCCATAAGCTGTGGAGGTTGGTTGGTTTATTAAACCATTCTATTTTAACAGCATTCCCACCCTGGTCGTCAAGATGGCCAACGTGCATAGGTTGTTGCAGATCACCTGCAATATGTACCAGCATGCGCAGATAAAATAATTTTTTATCAGAAGCCAGTTTAGGGCTTTTTAATTCTTTGATAAGAAAGTTCAGCTTGGTATAGGCATCAGTTGCTGTATCGGTTTGCAAATAGGTTCTTATTTCTTTATCCGTTAACCCGCTTTTAAAATTGATATAATGCCAGTTTCCCAAATATTTGTAAACAGGATCGGATTTAATAAAATCTGCCCAGTTAGTTGCCATAGCCAGCGATTCATTACCGAGTATCTGTTGTATTTCTTTTTTTGCTTTAGGTGTTAAATAACTATCGGCTATCTCTCCTATAATACGGTGTCCGAGAAGCCCCCATGCACCTGATGAAAAAGGAAGTGCCAGCAATAGTAAAGAGGGTAAAAGAGTTTTTACAAACTTCATGGTAGTATTATTTCTTAAAAATCATTGATTGAATAGTCCTGCTAAGATAGGTAAGCGGTGGGATTAACTGATTTATAGATTACAAAGGAAACTAAATAAACGTTAATTCCGTACCCTGCTTACACCGGGCAGAAGGACATTTTTTGCACAAGCCTTTATTGAAACAATTTACTACGAATGTTCCCGAAATAAGTGGCACTAGTTTTTTATATATTTATCTATGCTGTCTACCCAACTTATATGGTTATTTGTACTGCCCCTGCCCATTGCCTGTATTGCCTGGACAGTAACCCACGAAGAAATCTTTCTCGAACCCCGTAACTGGTGCATTAAACAGCGTAAAGAAAATAAAAGCTTGTTACTGCGTAAATTTTTTTATCTGTTTACCTGTGAATATTGTTTCAGCCATTATGTAACTGCCCTGTTTCTTATTTTTACCCATTATACATTGTTACTTTCAGGCTGGCGGGGCTATATGATTGCTGGATTTGCCCTAGTATGGATAGCTAATATTTATATGAGCCTGTTTGGATTGCTAAGACAGGCAATTAAAGCGGAAATAACAAAAATTACCCTGGACGAAAAAGTGATCAAAAAGACAACAAATGGTGTTGATGGCAAATCAACAACTTCCATGGCTTCAAAAGATGCCGTAAAAAAGCAGTAGTAAAGGAAAGATATTTTAGAGAGTGGTTAGTGGTGAATGGTGAGGATGCTATTCCCTTCTCGCTACTTTTTTCAGACGCTCAGAAACACTTTCTTCCTGTACATAAAATACAGAAACAGCCATTTTATCACCACGAAACAAATGGCCATCACTACTACATTATAAGGGCTACCTGTAAGATCGTCCAGCCATTGAAAAAAACCTTTTGTAGTAAAGCTCCAGTTAATGAATCGCCCGGACATATAAATCAGTATCGAATTCATGCCTATAACGCGAAAAAAGAAGGACCATTTTACATAACCGAGCACATCAATAATATAATAGAACACTGAGAATAATATAAGACTGTATCCGCCTACATGCAATACAAAAGAACTGCTCCATAAATTTTTGTTGATAGGAAAATCCAGGTTCCATAATTGGGCCAACCCGAGAAAAATCAAACCCAGCAAGGCAATCCGCATAGCTTTGCTTGCCCCTGCACCCTTTCCGTTTTTCAAATAGCTGCCTGTTAGAATACCTAGTAATCCCGTACTGATAGCGGGTATTGTAGACACCAATCCTTCCGGATCATGAATGATTAAATATAATTTACCGGGCATGATACACCGGTCCAAATAAGAGGCAAAATTACCCTGCATCGATAAATCACCGGGAGGGAAACCGGGGGCTGCATTAAATTTCAGCATAAGCCAGTATCCTATGATCAATCCAAAGAACCAGATAAGCTGCGCTCTTTCTCTTGCATAGATATAAATGATATTGGCAAACATATAGGCAAGACCGATGCGCCCCAATACACTGCCAAATCGAACTTCAGCAAGCGGGCGGAGATGCAGTCCGTTGTTATAAATAATGCCGAGTAATACCAGTAACAATCCTCTTTTAACCACTCTCAGCATTACCTGGCTTTTCGTTTTTCCTTTTTCAAGCTCACGTCCCACGGAATACGGTGTGGCCATACCAGCCATAAAAAGAAACAGGGGAAATATCAGGTCGTAAAAATGAAACCCGTTCCAAACCGGGTGTTCGAGTTGTTCAGAAATGGACTGAAATACAGGCCAGCCAGTTGATTTAGCAAGTGCATGAACAATTTCTGCACCACCCATTATCCACAGCATATCAAATCCTCGTAGAGCATCAAGTGAATATAACCGTTGTTTAGACGGCAATACAGCCGTAGAAGGATCTGTCGGAAAATGACTCATGGCAATCAGTTTGGTTACTAAATATATGATTTTCTGATTTCAGCTTACCTAAGATTTTACTGAAGAGAATTCTCGGATTAAGTTCCAGAGTTTGATAAACTTTGCTCTTGCAGACGTTAATCGTTAAATGATTCACAATGACCGTTATTAACAGTGCTTTAGTAAATTTCTGGCAGCGTTTTTGGTCTCTCTCGTTTCATTATTGAAACCGAAACCAACCTTATGCAACCCATCATAACCGGAATACAGAAACTATTAAAGCAAAAACTGAATATTTACAGCAGCGCATTAACCCTGAAAACTGACTTGAAAAAAGATCTTGACCTGGTTGACTGGGAACTCTTATATCTCTTAAACGCCGTTGAGGAAACCTGGCATATTTCCATCCCACAAAATGAATCAGACAATATTGTGCGTATTGAACATTTATTAATGATAGTTAAAAAACAAAAAAAATCAGCCTTTAATTGAAGTGAGCGTGTAAGTAGTAATATCGCGTATTCGCTAATCAAAAAGCTTTTCACTTTTTTCTCCGCAATAAATTACCTAAATCTTCAATCCTGTCTGTTCCAATCAGGTCAACATGCATTTTCTGTTGTTGCTTCCAGGCAAGATCTGTATCAGGCGCCGCCCAGAAACGGATGTATTTTCCTGCAGCATGCACACTATCAATTTTGTGTTGTAGCAATTGCTTATCGTGATGGGGCAGCGCAGTTTTTCCATCCCAGGAAGATATTTTATCAAAGGGCAGGCTCACCAATCCAACCCTGCTCCACTCCTGTTTTGAATGCGGAAATTTTAAATCATCATCAAAAAAAATAAAGGAAGGATAATTCTTATATGCTTCGGGCGGAGGTCTTAATCCACTGATAAGTATGGTTAAGCGGTTAGGCATTTCAGCACTGTTAAGCCATGGCTTTAGTGGTTGCAGCTCCTCAAGAAGCAAGGGCAAGCTAACCAGATAATTTTCTTTGATATCAACCAGCAATTGTAAATGCCTTGAACTATCGGCCGCCAAAACGGTAGTGAGGGGGGTAATGTACATCTCTCTTAATGTACGTTCAGGCTGAATATCTTTTTTACCATGTGCTACATATAAAGATCCATTAACGGGAAATACATCTGCTTCTATTGAACCGAAACCGGCACGGTAAGCCAGATTAAAAGGTGTAGAGTTCAGGTAATCATTGTGAGAGTGGGCATTGACAGGAGAATAATTTTGCACCCCTCTAATAGAACAGGCAAACTGAAAAAAACATAGACAGGAAAGAAGAATACTTACAGGCTGTTTCATGGTTGATAAAAATAGGAATTATTAGTTTTAATCCTCAATACCATTTTAAGAATAGTTGTTGCGGAAACTAAATAAATATTTACCTTCCCTATTCAAATATACATACCTATGAAAAATATATATTTTGCAACGGTCTTGATTCTTGGTTTTACCCAACTCGGATTTTCGCAGGCTGTTCCTCCTCTGAATCACAAACAGGCAAACATTGTCTTTGCTACCGAAAAACATAATTTTGCTGTGATACCACAGAATGTGCCAGCTACCTATATTTTTGTTTTTAGAAATACCGGTAAGGAACCGCTTGTTATTAGTAATGCCACAGCATCCTGCGGATGTACTGTTCCCGAATATACCAAAGAGCCTGTAAAGCCAGGTGGTAAAGGTTCTATTAAAGTAACCTACAATGCAGCAGGCTTAGGAAATTTTGTTAAGACAGTAACAGTTAGTTCTAATGCAAAAAAGCCTACCGTAACATTAACGATAAACGGGGAAGTAAAAGCAAAAGATAACAAACCCGCAGCTAATGTAAAAACAGGGTCCGCCTCAACCAACAAGAATTAAAAATTATCAGTGCGGATTTTTTGATAATGGCTTAGGTACCATTACACTAACCTGTATCCCTTCTTCATTATCCTTCATAATATTTATATCACCTCCCAGTGAAAGGGCGCGCTCTACTAATATGATGAATCCTAAACTTTCTTTTTTTTCATGAATATCAAATTTTTTACTATTGCCTGTAATTAATAAATGGATCATGTTATTTCTTTCCCCGATAAAAAGATTGATATTAGTTGATTCGGATTCGCTGATGACCGTATCCAGCGATTCCTGACAAATTCGGTAAAGTTCAGTACTTGTTTTTTCAGGAAGATTGCTGTCATCAAATGCTTCTGTAAAGTGGAAGCCCATATGGGTAAGTCGTGCAAATTCTTTACCCAACCATTCAAGCGAAGCATTCAATCCAAGGTGACTCAGGGAGCTAGGTCTTAGTGTGGTAGCTATTTTACGAATCGTATTGATCAGAATATCAGCGGTAACAGAAGCATTGGTGAGCCTGTTTTCTTCTTTCTGCTGCAGATTACCTTTAGTACTGTTAACCCAATCAATATCCATTTTTAACGCGGAGGCTAACTGTCCAAGATCTTCATGTACTTCTTCTGCTAAGATTTTTCGTTCTTCCTCGTGTTTGTTTTGGAGATAGCCCGATATTTTTTGTAACTGCGTGTTTTTATTTCGTAGCTGTTCTTCTATCTGCTTTAACTTAACCAGGTTACGAACCCTCGCCAATAATTCTTTCTGATGAAAGGGTTTGGTAAGATAATCATCTGCGCCTGTATCAATTCCTTTAGCTACCTGTGTGGGCCTGATTTGTATGCCAGATACCATCAGCACTTTGGTACTTCTATACCGCTCATTTTTTTTAAACTGGCTGCATAGTTCCATACCGTTTGCGTCAGGAAGCATTACATCCAGCAGAATCACATCGGGTGTATACCTGTCCAGGGCAAGCATCATTTGCTTGCCGTTATCTGCAACTTCTACACTAAAGCCCGCTTTCTCAAAAACCCCTCGGTATAGCGTGCTGGCAACAGTATCATCTTCCACTACTAAAATACTTTCCATAAAGGGTAGTTTGATTAACAAGATTGAAAAATCCGGAGACCCGGTATTTCTCAATCTTGCTCTTTTAGTACACTTACATTTTTTCTTTGATAGCTTTTATGGCCGCATAATGTTTTTGTAAAACAGGAAGGGTTGTGGCTGCAAAATTTTTCAGTTCTGAATCCGCAAGGTTTTTAGAAGCCTCTTCAAATTCTGCTACATCCATTTTATGATCCTCCACCATCATATCAACATACGCTTTATCAAAATCTTTACCTTTTTTTGACATAAGATCATCCATATGTTTCTTTTGATCGCCATCAACCATGCCTGGTAAAGAAATATTTTTAAAAGCGGCAATAGCTTTGAGCGCATCATTGGCTTTACTGTGATCGGTCACCATCATTGCGCCAAAATCCTTCACCCGCTGGCTCATAGCATGCTCCTGTGCCCAGCGGCCAAGGTTTACTTCCATCATTCCGCCATTGGCTGCTTTTATGGTAAACGCAGTGCTTTTTGGATCAACTGATGCGGGGGTGCTATGACCCATTGTTGTATCTGGAGCATTAATAGTAGCTTCCGCTTCTTTATTATTAATCCGGGCACTATCAGAGATCTTTACATCTGTTGAGCTGCTGTTGCAGGAACAGAACAGGAGTCCGCCTGCGAATACGATAGAACTTAGCTTTTTCATCTACTAATTTGTTGGTGAACTCTATAAAATGCAAATGTAATGCCATTGGAAACCAGGAGGGGTAAGGCTAAGGAGCGATCGGTATAGCGTGTTATTTATGATAAAGTAGAAATATTTCCCCATTGGTACTACCATGAATAGGTAGCCACAGAGCCGGCAGAAAGCGCTTGTGTGTAAGACTGGGTTTGCCAGCGGATATCAAATGTTTTTGTAACATCTGAAGTATTTAGGACGATCAGGACCCTTTTCCCCGCAGGCGTCATAAAAGCCACATTGGGAATCCCTTCGGGCATATTTGAAGCAATGCGTACAGAGCCGGGTCTTACAAATTTTGCGGCATGTGCAATGATATAATAAGCGGGATTACGGGTAATACTGTCATTTGAAATGGTTACCGCCCCAAGGCAACTGGTACAACCACCCCTGTCTGTATGAGGGTTCTGTTTTGCATCTGCTGCAAGGTTCCATTCAATCACTGTTTTGCTCCAGTTTCGACTGGCGCCGATAATTAATTTTTCGATATGCTCCCGTACATCTTTTGTAAAGTTTCCCGGCGCACCTACCCATTGCTCAGTAAAATAAATATTCTTATCAGGATGCGCCTCATGCACTGTAGACAAGGCGCTGATTTCTCCACCATATAAATGAAAAGCTGAACCATCAATATATTTTTTTGCCTGAGGATCATTTAAAATAGAGATAGGATAGTCCGGCTTATCTGCATTATGATCATAAATGATGATTTTGGTATCCAGGTGTGCTTTACGAATAGCAGGACCTAAATGATCTTTCACAAATAAAGCCTGCTCATTTGCGGGCATAAATAAACTGGGGTTATTACCCGGATGTAATGGTTCATTCTGAACGGTTACTGCATCAATGCGGATGCCTTCTTTTTTCATGGCCCGTACATATTTCACAAAATATTTTGCATAGGCATCATAAAATTCAGGCAGTAAACTTCCTCCCTTTGTATCATGATTGGTTTTCATCCATACCGGCGGGGACCATGGCGAACCCATGATTTTAATAGTTGGATTAATAGCAAGTATTTCTTTTAATACCGGAAGCACATCCTGTTTATCGGGACCAAGATTAAAATGAATTAGGGCAGTATCTGTTTCTCCGGCAGGAATCTCATCGTAAGAAAAAACATACGCATTAAGATCCGATGCACCAATACTCAACCGCAGATAACTGGTTCCGATATTCTTTTTATCAACAGCAAATAATTCTTTCAATAAAATTGCACGCGCAGTCTTACCCATCTTCAGCATATTCATGGCACTTCCACCGGTGAGGGCAAAACCAAATCCATCAATAGATTGATATCTTTTTGTTTCGTCTACAGTAATAGCAGGATTATTTGTTGTAACTCTCGCAAATGAACCTTTTGTTGGCTGCCTAGTGAAAAACACAGAAGCGGCAGGATCTGTGAGCCATACACTAACTGCTTTTCCCTGCGCACACAAAACGCCCGGTATACTAAATACTAAACAGCTTGTGATTATTTTGAATGATAGCATTACCGGATAATTAAAGTAGAAATAGAATGTGGCAAACTTTCTGCAGAAGCCACCTGGCCATTTATCCAAAGAGAATAGGGTAATTTTTTATCCATAACATTCATAACCACTACCACCATACTGCCGTCTGGATTGCGAAAAGCGGTTGTTTGTAATTGTATACGGTTAGATGAGGCGGCTATTCGTTTTGCGCCCGCTTTAATAAATTTTGAAAAATGGCCGATATAATAATAGGCATTTGTATAGATGAGTTTACCCGTTCTGGTATCAGCATGCACCGGTGCAAAACAAAAATTACCTACATGGTTGGGGCCCCCATTTTCATCAAGCAATATATTCCAGTCTGTCCAGGCAACGGTACCATTATTAAAATCATTAATCATAGAATAACCATACTTCTCACCCAGCGACCAGTTGTATACACTATCGAGATTAAATTTTTCCTGGCAACCTTCTGTAAAAATTAAATTTTTACCGGGGAATGCCTGTGATACCAGCCTGAGATTATCAAACTGCATAGGCCCACCCGTCCATGTTTCATACCAGTGAAAACCGATGCCCCATACATATTTGGC
>JBBRHM010000071.1:0-17811 GCA_038222655.1 Chitinophagales bacterium
AATGTACACTTAAAAAGAAGAATATTAAGAAAATTATTTGAAAATGAATGCCTCTTTTATGAACAAAACACAGTCAATAAATATCCTAAACAATTTGATACCAATCCTCAAACCTAATGCTGTTGTGGGTCGCCTGACCAATAACTATCCCGGATATCTGCGATGATTTTTTGTAAAGTACACCGAGGGGAGAATTAAATAACAACCGTAAATATCAAAGAGAGGTTCTCAAATTGATTTTTTCGGCCAGTTTTTCCTTCACCCCATTCTCCCATTCACCCTTCAAAATGCTTAATACAATACTGTCTCTACGCAGCTCTCCACTATGCGTAGGCATATGGCTTCTGAGTACACCTTCTTCCACGCAGCCAATGCTTTTCATGGCAGCAATGCTTTTGCTGTTTTGATTATCGGCGCGGAACTCTACCCTTTCCATTCCTATCTGCTCAAAGGCAAACTGTAGCAATAAATATTTACAATGCCTGTTAAGGCCGCTTCGCTGAAACTTTTTTCCATACCAGGTATAACCTATTTGAAGTGTTTGATAAGCAGGCTGTATATCATAAAAACGGGTACTTCCTGCAAATTCCTGCGAACGCTTATCAAAAACAATAAAAGGATACTCCTTACCCTGATCCCTTGCCGTAAGCGCTTGATGGATATATTTTGCCAGATTTTCTTCTCCACCACCCTGCAATAGCGAGTATTTCCATATTTCCGGCTCGTGTACAGAAAATGTCAACAAATGGCTGAAATCATCCCGCTCCAAAGGGCGCAATAAAACGCTTTCATCTTCGAGTACGTACTCTTTTTTGGTATCAAATTCAAAACGCATGGCAGGAAAGGGGTTTGTTTAGAAAAGGTTCCCTATTTAAATACAACAGCTATTGCGCAAATTAAGTAAACTTGCAGTTTAATTTTACCCTCACTAATCATTATACAAACATATGTGTGGAATTGTTGGTTACACAGGACCAAGGGAAGCGTACCCCATTATCTTAAAAGGTTTGAAACGTTTGGAATACCGTGGGTACGACAGTTCCGGCATTGCCTTACTGCATGACAATAAACTAAACGTTTATAAGAAGAAAGGCAAAGTAGCAGAGCTTGAAGAAAGCGTAATTGGTAAAGACATGCAGGGGCATATAGGCATTGGCCATACCCGCTGGGCAACACATGGTGAACCCAGCGATCGCAATGCACACCCGCACCAGTCACAAAGCGGTGAACTGGCTATGATTCATAATGGAATCATTGAGAACTATGTACAAATCAAAAACGAACTTCTTACAAAGGGATATACATTTAAAAGCGATACCGATACTGAAGTACTGCTGAATTTTATTGAAGACATTAAAAAAAATAATAGCTGCACACTGGAAGAAGCGCTCCGTATTGCACTAAAAAGAATTGTGGGTGCTTATTGCATACTGTTAATTTCCAATGAAAATCCAGACACGATTCTGGCAGCAAGAAAAGGCAGCCCGCTGGTTATTGGTATTGGCAAAGGCGAACATTTTTTAGCAAGCGATGCCTCTCCTATTATTGAATACACCAAAGAAGTGGTGTATGTGAATGATTACGAAATAGCGATCGTTAGTCCCGACGAACTGATCCTGAAAAATCTCGGTAACGAAAAGCAAACCCCTTTTATTACAAAATTAGATATGGATCTGGCAGCAATTGAAAAGGGCGGCTATGATCATTTCATGCTGAAAGAAATTCATGAACAGCCCGATACTATTTTTGATTGCCTGCGCGGACGTCTCCTTACACAAAGCGGCCAGATTATGATGGGAGGAATTGAAAATAACCTCACTGCCTTTACGCAGGCGCCAAGAATTATTATCGTGGCCTGCGGTACCAGCTGGCATGCGGGTTTGATTGCAGAATATTTGATTGAAGAACTTTGCCGCATACCGGTAGAAGTAGAATATGCATCCGAGTTCCGCTATCGCAACCCGGTAGTACATAAAGGAGATGTGATCATTGCTATTTCTCAAAGTGGTGAAACTGCTGATACACTGGTTGCCTTGGAAAGCGCCAAAGAAAAAGGCGCTTTTATTTTTGGTGTAGTAAATGTTGTGGGCAGCAGTATTGCGCGGCTTAGTCATGCCGGAGCTTACACACACTCCGGCCACGAAATAGGTGTGGCCAGTACCAAAGCTTTTACAGGCCAGTTAGCTGTATTAATGATGATGGCATTAAAAATAGGCTTTGCCAAAGGCACAATTGATGAGGCCCGCTACCTGCAATTAATGCAGGACCTTGAAAACGTTCCTGAAAAAGTAAAAGAGATCTTACAGGATACCTCTAACATAGAACGCATAGCCCTTAAATATAAAGACGCCGGTGATTTTCTTTTCCTGGGACGCGGTTATAATTTTCCCGTTGCGCTGGAAGGCGCCTTAAAACTGAAAGAGATTTCTTACATACACGCAGAAGGATATCCCGCTGCCGAAATGAAACACGGACCTATCGCATTGGTAGATGAAAATCTGCCCGTGGTTTTTGTAGCCACCAAAGATTCTTATTATGCAAAGATAGTATCGAATGTACAGGAGATCAAAGCCAGAAAAGGTAAAGTAATAGCTGTTGCCACAACAGGCGATGAAGTAATACCCGGTATGGCGGATGATACCATGTTTGTACCTGATGCTGATGAAATAATCGCACCTTTATTAAGCGTGATACCTCTTCAGTTATTAAGCTACTATGTGGGTCTTGCCAAAGGGCTGGATGTTGACAAGCCACGTAACCTTGCGAAAAGTGTAACGGTTGAATAACTGTAAAGAGTGAGGAAATATTTGTTCTTCTCTACTAACTCCTCACTTTTAATTCCTAACTTTTAACTCTAACTAACCCCTATGCTCCAGAACATCATTAGCAAAACACCGCTTGCCGTATTAGGGTATAATTTTATTAAAGAAGAACATATACCCAAAGGCAGTGATGAATTTTATTTGCGCGATATGCAGATAAAAAACGGCATTCACTACCGGCGGCTATCAGCTTATGAAATAGAAATGCTGGTAAGGAACGGAAACACAAGTGACGACTGGAATAACATACTGGTATCAGATTCTTTTAATGCAGAACTGGTAAAGAACTGTAAGTTTTATGGATTGGTTCGCATTGGTAAATTAGAGCCCTTTTGCCTGGGATTCAGTGACCTGAAAGCACCTGTGGGCTTATATAATTCTACCATCATCAGTTGTGACTTTGGTGATAATGTAGTGATCGATAATGTAAACTATCTCTCCCATTATATAATTGGCAGTGAAGTAATTATTACGAATGTTAATGAACTGGTAACTACCAACCATGCCAAGTTCGGTAACGGAATTTTAAAAAAGGGTGAAGAAGAAGACGTTCGCATCTGGATAGAAATATGCAATGAAAATACGGGCCGCCGCATCATGCCTTATAATGGTATGGAAGCAGGCGATGCATACTTATGGAGCCGCTACCGGGATGATAGCGCTCTGCAGGAAAAATTTAAACTGTTTACAGAACAAAAATTCGATAACCGAAGGGGCTATTATGGAAAGATCGGCGACAGGAGTGTAATTAAGAATTGCAAAATAATAAAAGATGTATGGGTGGGCACTGATGCCTATTTGAAAGGAGCCAATAAACTCAAAAACCTAACCGTAAATTCCGGTCCGGAAGGACGTACACAAATTGGTGAAGGATGCGAAATTGTAAATGGCATTATTGGTTATGGCTGCCGTTTATTTTATGGTGTAAAAGCAATCCGCTTTATTATGGCTTCCCATTCGCAATTAAAATATGGCGCCCGCCTGATCAATTCTTACCTGGGCAATAATGCCACCATATCCTGTTGCGAAGTATTAAACTCGCTTATTTTTCCTGCACATGAACAGCACCATAATAATTCTTTTTTATGTGCTTCACTGGTAATGGGACAGAGTAATATTGCCGCCGGAGCTACCATTGGATCTAACCACAACAGCCGGGGCGCAGATGGTGAAATTATTATGGGGCGTGGATTCTGGCCCGGACTCTGTGTAAGTTTGAAACACAATTCAAAATTTGCCAGCTTCAATATCCTTACAAAAGGTGATTATCCCAATGAGTTAAATATTCCTATTCCTTTTTCATTGGTGAGCAATGATGATAGCAAGGATCAGCTTACCATCATGCCCGCTTACTGGTTCCTGTACAATATGTATGCACTTGCACGCAACTCCTGGAAATATGTGGATCGTGATAAACGCGTAGAAAGAATACAGCACATAGAATACGATTACCTCGCGCCTGATACGATAAACGAAATATTCACTGCCATGCAGTTGATAGAAACCGCTACGGGTAAAGCATACGCAAAAAACGAAAAGAGCAGTGATCAAAAAAGCGATGCGAATGCCAGCGGTAAGCATTTATTAAAAACAGCCCATAAGATTGTTAGTGAACTGGAAATCACACTGGATAATGTAGAAAACAGCAGGAGAAAAGTAGTACTGGTGAAAACGCTACCTGCTTATCATGTTTTTGGCGAATTAATTGTTTACTATGGTATCATGCAGCTGCTGGCGTTTATAAAACAGAATAATTGTAGATCATTTGAAGAAATGATAGCTGCCCTACCGGCAAAATCTTCAAGGAATGAATGGCTTAATATCGGTGGCCAGCTAATGCCTGTTGAAGAGGTAAATACACTTAGAAAAAAGATAGTAAGCGGTAAAATAAAATCATGGGATGAAGTTCATATACAGTATACCGCACTGGGAGAAAAATATGCCGGGCAAAAATTAAAACATGCACTCGCCTCCTTATCGGAGATATCCGGAATACAGCTAAAAAAAATGGATATACACCAGTTTACCACTATGCTGAATACAGTGATTGCCACAAAAGAGTGGATGACAAAAGGCATTTATGATTCACGGGCTAAGGATTATTCAAATCCCTACCGTAAAATGGTATACGATAGTATTCCTGAAATGAATGAAGTATTGGGAAAACTGGAAGACAATGGATTTATCAAACAGGAGATCGCTGCATTACAATCTTTCAAGAAAGAAATTACAGCCCTCAAAAAGAAATTTAAATTAAAAACCTAACACTACGTGCTTACGGCTGAAAGCTGAAAGCCAAACGCTTCGTTTGCGTTATGCCTTCAGCTTATAGCTTTTCAATTTATAATTTCAACCCAATACCCAACTGTATCTGTTGGTTGGTCCACTTGTCTTTATTATCTATATCATTAATATTCTGCAGGCCAATATTGTAACGGCCATATACACGCAGAAATGCAAAATTAAGTTGCGCACCCCCTACCATAGAAAAGTCGCCACTTTTAAAAGCTGATTGACCGCTCTGTAATAAGGTTTTGTCATCGCTAAGCAAGATACCAAATTGCGGACCTGCATTAAGACTTAAAAGACTACCCACATTATACCGCAGAAGAATGGGAATAGACAGATAATTCAGTTTAAATTTTTCACTTCCATTGGGATTGGCAACGGAAGCATACAATGTATTGAAACTGGAGCGCCTGCCGGTTGTCTGGTTATACAAAACTTCCGGTTGAATACCCCATTTCTTATTAAAATCGATTTCGGCAAATCCACCCGCATGGTAAGAAAGATCAAAACCATCATTAAAAGATTGCCCTTCAATTTTATTAAGGTTAGTTCCTACCTTAACCCCCAACCTTACACCCTGTGCATGGGATGATGCAACAAAAGCGATGAACATGGTAAGTGACAATAATACTTTTTTCATAAGATTTGTTTTCTTTATGCTATGTTTTCAATGACCGTGCCAAAAATGGGAAACAAGCAGTTAGCCATAAAAAAAATGGAAGATTCACCCAAAATCATTGAAATTTCTTACCTAACTTAATTCAATCAGCGTTATCTCAGGCAAAACGCCCACCCTTCCCGGGTAACCGATAAATCCGTAACCGCGGTTTACATACAGTTTCTGATTGCCCTCTTCATATAAACCGGCCCATTGTTTATAAACCCATTTAACAGGGCTCCATTGAAAATAAGTATTGTCGATTCCAAATTGCATGCCATGTGTATGGCCGGCAAGCATAAGATCTATATCTGCATATTTAGGTTTTATTTCCGCATCCCAATGACTGGGGTCGTGGCTCAATAATATTTTAAAAGGAATTTTCTCCGTACCGGGATAGGCTTCCTGCATCTTGCCATATTTGGGAAACCGCGCTTTGGCACCCCAGTTTTCAATTCCCAGCAAAGCTATCTGCTGGCCCCCTTTTTCAAGAATAACATGTTCATTCATCAACAGCCGCCAGCCAAGCTGTGCATGTGTGTGCTTTAATCTTTCCAGGTTTTCTATTTTTGCCTGTGGGGATGACCATGAAACATAATCACCATAATCATGATTGCCCAAAGAACTATACACACCCATGGGTGCCTTAACGCGGTTGAACACATCCATATAATCCATCATTTCTTCCGCACGGTCATTCACCAGATCACCGGTAAATAATACCAGATCGGCATTTTGTTTCAGAATCATATCCACTCCGTGATTTACGGCAGCTTTATTTTGAAAACTACCACTGTGTATATCACTGATATGAATAATTTTTAACCCTTTAAAAGAGGCGGGCAGATTATTGAATGCGAGTTTTATTTTTCGTACCTGGTAATTATACTTATTACCGAACCCATATAATAAAGTACCAAACAATGCGGTACCAATGCCCAATCCAAGCCAGCTAATAAAAGCAGAGCGGGGAATGGAGCTGCCATCACCCATATATTGTGCGCCGGTATCCGGAAAAAGTTTACTCATCAGCCACAAGGCCCCGCGCCGCATATCATCCGTTACAAAAAATACTGAACCAAGCAGTTTGGCAAAAAATAAACCTACTAATATGGCAAACAGATAATTCCTAAAAAATTTGGATGTCTGTAATGCCTGTATATACGGAAATGACAAAAGAGCAACAAGGGTTAGTCCGGATATTACCCAATACGTTACATACACAACCACTCTTGCTTTTTCGCTGGAAGTATGCGTAACTGCTCTAACTGCCTGGTATACGTAAAGATCGAGTAACAACATAATCAGGGCTATGATCCACCACGTACTTGCATTTCTCATGAAGAATTTTTTATGAATATAATGAGATAGACGATTTAGAAAAACCTTTATTGTATGGATGGCAGGCTTTTATTACCAGCCAGCTCCTTTCTGCAAAAGTAGCGGATGTTGAAAACTTAGCTTTCATCCATAACAGGTATTGGATAATATTGTTTCGGCAGATGTGCCCTAAAGCGTATTTTTGACCACTTTCAAAAAAAGGCTATCATGAAGCTGACTTATTTCGGGCATTCCTGTTTCCAGGTGGAAAGTAAAGGCAAAAAAATACTTTTTGACCCCTTTATTACCTACAATGAACTCGCCAGGGATGTTGATATCAATACAATTGAGCCGGATTATATTTTTCTGTCGCATGGCCATTCAGATCATATTGCAGATTGCGTGAGTATTGCCCAGAGAACAGGTTGCCAGGTGGTGGCCGCCTATGAAGTGCATGAATGGCTGAATAAACAGGGGGTTACCAATACCCATCCTATGAATACCGGTGGAAAATGGGTATTTGATTTTGGCACAGTTAAATGTGTGGTGGCCCACCACAGCAGTGGGTTACCTGATGGCAGTTATGGCGGAAATCCGATGGGGTTTGTTTTTACGTCTGGCGAAGGAAATTTTTATTATAGCGGCGATACCGCCCTTACCCTTGATATGCAACTAATACCCATATGGGCAACCCTCGATTTTGCTGTGTTGCCTATTGGCGACAATTTTACCATGGATGTGGCTGATGCTATTCGCTGCGCTGATTTTATACAGTGCAAAAAAATAGTAGGGATACATTACAATACTTTTGTTTTTATTAAAATAGATACAATAGCTGCACAGGCGGCTTTTACAACAGCAGGCAAAACTTTGCTGTTACCGGCGATTACAGAAACGATTCATGTATAAATTCATTGAAAAAAACCCATGCAGGGTTGTGTAAATTATGGGGAGAATCATCGGAGTAGCCAATCAGAAAGGAGGCGTGGGCAAAACAACCACAGCCATCAATGTAGCCGCCAGCTTAGCTGTTCTTGAATTCAGGACGCTGCTGGTAGATGCAGACCCGCAGGCTAACAGCACCACGGGTGTTGGCTTTGACCTGCACAATATTACCAACAGTCTTTATGACTGCATGGTTAATAATACACTGGCAGCAGATGTGATACTGAAAAGCGATGTTCCCAACCTGGACATTATTCCTTCCCATATTGACCTTGTGGGTGCCGAAATAGAAATGATTAATTACCCTAATCGCGAAAACGTACTGAAAGGTATTCTGGATGTTATTCGCGACAGGTATGATTTTATTATTATTGACTGTTCCCCTTCGTTAGGATTGATTACCGTAAATTCTTTGGTAGCATCCGATAGTGTGATCGTTCCTGTACAATGCGAATTTTTTGCACTGGAAGGATTGGGTAAATTATTAAACACCATTAAAATCGTACAGAACCGTTTAAATCCCGATCTTCAGATAGAAGGTATACTAATGACCATGTACGATGGCCGTCTGCGTTTATGCAACCAGGTAGTAAGCGAAGTAAGAAGACATTTTGATGATATGGTTTTTGATACCATTATTCACCGCAACACCCGATTAAGCGAAGCTCCCAGTGTAGGCAAACCTGTTATTTTATATGATGCCGAAAGTAAAGGGGCCGTTAATTATCTGAATCTTGCCAAAGAAATTTTACAAAAAAACGGCATGACAAAGATGTCGAACCAGGAAAGAATTATAGAGTGAATTAGTAATGAGTAGTTAGCAATTAGTTGTTGCTGGTTACATAGAATACTATTGATTTTCTTCAATTACTAATTATTAATACCAATTACCAATTAAAATGACCAGTCCCAAACAAAATAAAGACTTGATAGGAAAAGGCTTACGCTCTTTGCTACAAAATATAGATGCGGATCTGAAAACAACTGCCGGCTCTTTAAAGACAGGTGTGGCAGAACAAGTAACACATACAAGCCGTATAGCGATTGATGATATCGCGATAAATCCCAAACAACCCAGAAGGGATTTTGATGAACAGTCTCTCAATGAACTGGCGGCTTCCATTAAACTGCATGATATTATTCAGCCGCTCACCGTTTCTAAATTACCAAATGGGAAATACCAGCTGATTGCGGGTGAAAGGCGTTTTCGTGCATCAAAAATTGCAGGACTGAAAGATGTACCCGCATATATACGGCAGGCAAATGATCAACAGTTACTGGAACTGGCCCTGCTGGAAAATTTACAGCGGGAAGACCTCAATGCAGTAGAAATAGCCATCAGCTATAAACGTATGATGGAAGAATTAAATTACACACAGGAACAGGTGGCCGAAAGAATGGGTAAAGAAAGAACCACGGTAACCAACTATATCCGTTTATTAAAATTACCACCCGATATACAGCTTGCCGTCCGCAATGGTACACTGAGTATGGGGCATGCAAGAGCTTTGGTTACGATTGATACGGTAGATAAGCAGCTGTTTGTCTATAAAGAGATACGCGATAAAGGCCTTAGCGTGCGGCAAACCGAAGAACTTGTTCGCAATATTTATAAAGCCGATAAAGGCAGTGCTGTTAAATCTTCTGTAAAATCAGAGCTGCCGTCTGCTTACAAAAAAATTGAAGATAATTTAGCCTCGCACTTTGCGACTAAAGTAAAAATGGTGCATAATAAAAAAGGATATGGCAGCATCACCATCGAATATTATTCACTGGAAGAATTAAACAAACTCCTTGACGCGATGAACGTAACGGTGAGTTAATGTTTACATGAAAGTATACCGGCTCTTCATATTATTTATTCTTTGTTCTGCTTTTTCCAATAGAGCCACCGCCCAGGATTCTAAAAGGGTGCTGGCAACGGGTAATTTATTTCCAACGGGGAAAGATACCCTCATAAAAAAAAGCCTGCTGCCCAAAAAAAATACTCTCGTAAATGATACTGCAACGGCTTCTTTAGCTAAAAAAGATACGCTCAAAAAGCATGATCCCCGTATCGCAACCCGCCGTTCCGCAATTTTACCGGGCTGGGGCCAGGCCTATAATAAAGAATACTGGAAAATACCCATCGTGTATGGTATCATTGCTATACCTACCGTGTTATATTTTTATAATGACAGCTACTATAAAAAAACCAAATTTGCTTATGAAGCCAGGTTTAAGGAAGCGAATAAAGATTCTTCAGATGTTCCTTTTATAGACAAAGATTTAAAAAGCCTGAGCATTAGTTCGTTGCAGAGTTATCGTAATTCTTTCCGCCGCGACAGGGATTATTCCATATTATATTTTCTACTCGCATGGGGATTGCAGGTGGCAGATGCTACGGTATTTGCCCACCTTAAAGATTTTGATGTAAGCAGCGACCTGTCGATGCAGCTAAAACCTTTGTTCAACCCCCAAACACTCAGTCCCGGCCTTAGCCTAACACTGAACCTGAAAAATCCTTCACACAAGCTTGCCATTACCCGATGATCTTTTTTTAAATTACTTTTGTTTTGAAGAAAGATAATGAGAGAGGAGAGATGACCGACGACAAGTGAGACCATAGATCATCAATCACTCACCACTCACTATTAACCACTCACAAACACCACTAACCATGAAAATCGCATTAATAGGTTACGGAAAAATGGGACAGGCTATTGAAGCTATTGCTATTGGAAAAGGTCATGAGATCGTTTTAAAAATCGATATTAATAATGGAAGTGAATTTACAAAAGAAAATATAGCAAAAGCTGAGGTGGCTATTGAATTTACCGGTCCGCACAGCGCGTTTGAAAATGTGATGAAATGTATTACCTATGGCATTCCTGTGGTTTGCGGATCAACCGGCTGGCTGGATAAATGGGATGAAGTAAAAAAACACTGTGAAGAAAAGAATGGCACATTAATTTATGCAAGCAATTATAGTATCGGTGTAAATTTATTCTTTGAGTTGAATACTTATCTGGCAAAATTAATGGGTCAGCATTCCGCATATAATGTGATGATGAAGGAGATACACCATACCCAGAAAAAAGATGCCCCCAGTGGAACCGCCATCACGCTGGCAGAACAAGTGATGGAAAATATATCCGGCAAAAAAAGCTGGATTAATCATATCAGTGATAATCCCGAAGAATTAAGTATTGTTTCGGAAAGAACCGATCCTGCTCCTGGCACACATACCATAAAATATACTTCAGCGGTAGATGATATTGAAATTACACATACCGCACATAACCGCATTGGTTTTGCAGGTGGCGCTGTGTTAGCAGCCGAATTTGCAATGGGTAAAAAAGGAATATTCGGAATGAAAGAGGTACTGGGATTATAAAATTCTATTCCGCATTTCTGTAACCCTATAGATGAACCCTGAAATCAGGCAACTGGAAAACAGTAATCTGAAACATTTATAGTTTAACTGCCAATCCTGCTTTTACTAATAATGAATTGGCATTAACAGAGGTGCCAGCAAGTTTATAACCGGTATACGCTGCACCCACTTCAAAGAAACCCAGTTTAAATCCAGCGCCGGCTTCATACAGGAAATTACTGCCTGTAGCACCATACTTATCATATTTCTGGATAGCCACACCCAGCGCACCATTTAAAAACAAACCCGCTATCAGGTATTTTCTGATACCGATTTTAAGGGGAGTTACTTTTAAATGATCTGGCTGACTGCTTACAACATTTCCATTAACATAAATACCATTAGGGATATTATAACTCATTTGTCCCACAGATCCGGTAAGTATGGTTTTACCCAGACCAATACCCGCCCCGAGTTCATAACCCAGGCCATGGTTAGAAATATTTTTAAAATCAGCATTAGAGGGAGTTGCATACGTAATATTCCCAAAAACCAATACTTTAGGTAATTTTGGTAGCTGCGCCGATAGCCCGATAAGGATTAAATTTGCAGCAAATAATAAAACGAAAATTTGAAGTATCTTTCGCATGGGAAGCGTTTTTTTGGGCTTTTATAATTTGTAAATGATTCTGCCAATAATAGTACAAAAATCATGCTATCAAAAAAAACACAATATGCTTTTAAAGCGCTAACCTTTATGGCAGAGCGAAAAAAAGACGGCCCCGTATTGATTGCAGAGATATCTCAAAGAAAAAAAATTCCCCTTAAATTTCTCGAAAATATACTGTTGGAACTAAAAAAAGCGGGGCTGCTGGAAAGTAAAAAAGGAAAGGGTGGTGGTTACTTTTTTAAAGTGGAGCCCAAAGACATAAGGCTGGCACAGGTTATGCGGTTAATAGAAGGTCCGATTGCTTTATTACCCTGTGTAAGCCTGAACTTTTATGAGAAATGTAAGGATTGTGACGAGAAAAAATGCGGACTCAAAAGGATAATGATTCAGGTAAGGGACAGTACCCTGTTAATCCTTGAAAATAAAACAGTGTGTGACCTCACAACTGCCAAATAAAGCTATACCTAATAAACCAAAATTAAAAAATTTATGAAAAAAATTATTATTGCTTTATTCTTCCTGCCAATGTTTGCAAGTGCCCAAAGCCTTATCGGTGGTAAAAATATTCTGCGTTGGAACCTTGGTTCACTGGCACTGAAAAATTATCATTTTACGTTTGAAAGAAGCGTAACCAAACGATTGTCGCTATCCTTAAGTTATCGTACTATGCCAAAAGGTTCTGTACCCTTCCAGAGCCAGTTGGAAAAAGCGATTAACAGTTCGGATATCAATTTTAGTAAATTCGAAATGGGCAATACGGCCTGGACAGTGGCCGGTCGCATATATCTTGGGCTGGGACGAATGAAAGGTTTTTATATGGAACCTTATCTCCGTTTTGCCAATTTTGATTTGAGTGCACCGGTAAAATATACCAGTGGTACCATAACAAAAGAAGCCAACTTTATAGGTAATATAAAATCAACCAGTCCGGGATTAATGCTGGGCTGGCAGTTTCAGTTGGCAACTAAACTGGTAATGGATATTCAGTTGATCGGAGGTCATTACGGTCATAGTTCAGGAGATTTGAATTTTGCCTCAACGACGCCCCTCTCACCACAGGAGCAGGATGCATTAAGACAGAGCCTTAATAATATTAAACCAGATCCATTTAAATTTACCAGTACGGTTAATGCCAACGGTGCCCAGATAAAAACCGATGGCCCCTGGGCAGGAATACGGGGTGCGAATATCGGTATTGGGTTAAGGTTTTAATTAGCAATAATTAATAAATAATTAGTAATAACAATGGTTGTCTTTATTGAGACAACCATTGTTATTAGGCCTATACAACATTTTAAAAAAGAACCTTCAACCGAATAATTACTAATTATTAAACGTGTGTTGCTATTAGAAATCGCTTAGTTATTATCCACAGCTTTTAAGCTGGGGATTGAAAACGAAAATTAGTATGGGCTTTAGCCCTGACCGCTTCCCGATTACGTGAGTGCTTTCGATATTCAATGACTATGCAGGTTAAGAAGCGTTCAGGGCTAAAGCCAGTCGTTTCTATCATTTCAGTCCCCAGCTTAAAAGCTGGGGTTAAGTTCTTTCAATAGCACAACAAGTTAACTACGCATTGCTCTTCAGATTTTCCAGCATATCGCCTGTCATCTTACTCAGATTATATTCCGGTTTCCATCCCCAGTCTCTTGCAGCTATGCTGTCATCAATGCTTTGCGGCCAGCTATCGGCGATGTTCTGGCGATAGTCGGGCTTGTACGTTATGTTGAAACCGGGTACATGCTTTTCTATTTCTGCCGCAATTTCTTTAGGAGAAAAACTCATACCTGAGATATTGTATGATGTGCGAATGGAAATTTTATCGGCGGGAGCATCCATCAATTCTAATGTTGCACGGATGGCATCAGGCATATACATCATAGGGAGATAGGTATCTTCTTTAAGAAAACAAGTATATTGTTTATCATGCAATGCATCATGAAATATTTCGATCGCATAATCCGTAGTGCCTCCACCAGGTTCTGATTTGTAACTGATTAATCCGGGGTAACGGATACTACGCACATCTACCCCATACCGATTATGATAATACTTACACCAAAACTCTCCGGCATATTTACTGATACCATACACGGTAGACGGTTCGATGATCGTTTGCTGCGGACAGTTTTGTTTGGGAGAAGTAGGACCGAACACCGCAATACTACTTGGCCAGTACACTTTCTGCAATTTTTCTTCACGGGCAATATCAAGCACATTCAGCAAACCCTGCATATTCAGGTGCCACGCAAGATTGGGATTTTTTTCGCCCGTGGCGGATAAAATGGCGGCCAGTAAATAAATCTGTGTAATGTTCTGGCGTATCACCTGTACATGCAGCATTTCCTTGTTCATTACATCAAGACTAACATAAGGTCCGGTATCTTTCAGTAAGGGATTTTCTTCGCGCAGGTCGGAGGCAATCACATTATTGTTTCCATATTTTTTTCGCAAAGCCATCGTTAACTCCACGCCTATCTGGCCCGAAGCACCAATAACCAATATTTTCTCTTTTACAACAGACATAGCAATCGTTTAAGGATCAAAGGAACTTAAAAAAAATGAAACGCAAATCAGGGTCCAGAATCTATGGCATCGACCTTAGACTGTTCATCAGGAAAGCTGTAAATTCGCCAATCGAATTCACTAACCCGAAATTAAAAAAAATGCTTCCAGGCTTTCTTACCGATCTATTCAAAAATCAATCCTATAACCCTGATAATTTTTTTCTTATCGCCGGACCTTGCGTTGTAGAGAGTGAAGAACTGGTAATGGAGATTGCAGATAAAGTATCTTCCATCTGCAAAAGACTGGAAATACCTTATGTATTCAAAGCCAGTTACCGTAAAGCCAACCGTACCAGTGCCGGTTCTTTTACGGGTATTGGTGATGATAATGGATTATCACTTATCAAAAAAGTTGGTACAATGTATCAGTTACCTACCATTTCAGATATCCATGCGCACGAAGAAGCTGCAATGGCAGCCAGTTTTGTTGATATTTTACAGATACCCGCTTTTTTATGCAGGCAAACAGACCTGCTGGTTGCCGCAGCAGAAACGGGAAAGATTGTGAACGTAAAAAAAGGACAATTTCTGAATGGCCCATCCATGAAATTTGCAGTTGACAAAATCAAACGCGCCGGCAATGATAAAATAATGCTTACCGAACGCGGCAATAGTTTTGGTTACCAGGACCTGGTGGTTGACTACCGTAACATCCCCTTGATGCAGGAAAATAAAGTGCCGGTAATTATGGACTGTACACATTCTTTACAACAACCCAATCAAACCTCCGGTATAACCGGTGGCAACCCACAACTGATCGGAACCATTGCCAAAGCGGCTATTGCAACAGGCGCTGATGGATTGTTTATAGAAACTCATCCCCATCCTTCCGAAGCTAAAAGCGATGGCGCAAATATGCTGCCGCTTGATGTATTAGAACCATTACTGGAGAAGCTTGTACGATTGAGAAAAGCAGTGATTTGATTACTGTAAATTTTAAATGTTCAATGATAAATGAAACAAGCGGCCCATTCAATATTTAAAATTCAAAATAATAATTACCAGTTCCTGATGGGATTGCGTCTTCCCGCCATGATATAATTTTTTATATTGATCCAGAAAGCAAGGATCATGTAAAGTATAACCGGTGAACCCATCGTAAGAAAAGAAATATAGATAAACCACATACGGATACGCGAAGATGCAATACCCAACTTATCACCGATCGCAGAGCAAACGCCAAATGCGCTTAATTCCAGAAATTCCCTGATCTTTTGCATAGGTTGCTGTTTTATTTTGCCGGGGGCTTCTTTTTCTCGCTGCAATTTAAACAAATCGGTCATATAAAAGTTTAAAACAGTTTTTTACCCCGCCTGTTTTTTGTAAATTCGCGCTTTCAGGCATAAAGCGTAAAGCTATATGCGTAAGGCTTATTTCTACTACAAAGCTTTCGCAGGTAACCTTTCGTATTTAGCTTATCATTTATAAATCCAGAACCATGGCTTTTGACATTGAAATGATCAAAAAAGTGTACGCTGAAATGCCTTCGAAAGTAGATGCTGCCCGTAAAACGCTGGGCCGTCCACTAACACTGAGTGAAAAAATACTGTTTGCACATCTCCATCCCCAACAAAAAATTGAAAGTTTTGAAAGAGGCAGGAGTTATGTGGATTTTGCACCCGACCGTGTGGCCATGCAGGATGCCACTGCACAAATGGCACTGTTGCAGTTTATGCAGGCCGGAAGACCCACCGTAGCCGTTCCTTCTACCGTTCATTGTGATCACCTGATTACGGCAAAAGTAGAAGCCAAACAGGATCTCGATGTGGCCAATAAAGAAAGTAAAGAAGTGTATGATTTTCTCGCTTCTGTTTCCAATAAATATGGCATTGGTTTCTGGAAACCTGGTGCCGGTATTATTCACCAGGTTGTATTGGAAAATTATGCATTTCCGGGTGGTATGATGATAGGTACTGATTCGCATACCGTAAATGCCGGTGGCCTCGGAATGATTGCCATTGGTGTTGGTGGGGCCGACGCCTGCGATGTAATGGCAGGTTTACCATGGGAACTGAAATGGCCCAAACTGATTGGTGTAAAACTGAGCGGTAAACTAAGCGGCTGGACAGCCCCCAAAGATGTTATCCTGAAAGTAGCCGGCATTCTTACTGTAAAAGGCGGAACCGGAGCTATTGTAGAATATTTTGGTGAAGGCGCAAACAATATGAGCTGTACCGGTAAAGGCACCATTTGTAATATGGGTGCCGAAATAGGCGCCACCACTTCTACTTTCGGATACGACGACAGCATGAGCCGCTACCTGAAAGCTACCGGTCGGGAAGAAGTAGCTGCCATGGCCGATAAGATTTCCGCCTACCTTAATGCAGATGCTGCCGTTTATGCAGATCCCGGTAAATATTTTGACGAAGTTATTGAGATCAACCTCAGCACATTAGAACCTCACCTGAATGGTCCTTTTACACCGGATCTGGCAACGCCTATTTCAAAAATGAAAGAAGCTGCTGCAGCTAATGGCTGGCCCACCCGGATTGAAGTGGGACTGATAGGCAGTTGTACTAACAGTTCTTATGAAGATATTAGCAGGTCAGTTAGTCTTGCGCGACAGGTTCTGGCAAAAGGACTGACCCTGAAAAGTGAATTTACCATAACACCCGGCAGTGAACAAGTTCGCTATACGGTACAACGGGATGGTTTCCTCGATGTTTTTAATAGTATTGGTGCAACCGTTTTCGCCAATGCCTGCGGACCATGCATTGGTATGTGGGAAAGAGTTGGCGCCGAGAAAAAAGAGAAGAATACCATTGTGCATAGTTTTAACCGCAACTTTGCCAAACGGGCAGATGGTAACCCTAATACCATGGCTTTTGTGGGATCACCGGAGTTGGTTACCGCCCTCGCTATTGCAGGTGATCTGGGCTTTAATCCGTTAACCGATACTTTGACGAATAATAAAGGAGAGCAGGTAAAATTAGATGAGCCAAGCGGCCAGGAGTTGCCACCACGTGGCTTTGCAGTAGAAGATGCAGGCTACCAGGCCCCTGCGGCTGATGGAAGCGGCATTAGCGTGGCAGTGGCACCCGACAGCAAACGTTTACAGATACTGGAACCCTTTGCACCATGGGAGGGAACTGATCTGAAAGGTTTGAAGCTGTTAATCAAAGCCAAAGGAAAATGTACCACTGACCATATCAGCATGGCGGGCCCATGGTTAAAATTTCGTGGCC
>JBBRHM010000072.1:0-17375 GCA_038222655.1 Chitinophagales bacterium
TATGGATATTTTCAGCTAAGGGGGCTTGAGTATAATGTAGTAGATGGAGTGTTGGGTGGATCTCTGAAAACCGCTATTCATAAAGAAGTGTTCTCCTTTATTCTCAGAAACCCTTTTCCCAGTAAAACACATGACAGAATACCCATCCGCTTTTTCCTGAAAGCCTATGGCGATCTTGGTTATGCTTATACAAAGACACCAAAGGTTACCAATACACTCAATAATACCGTACTGCGAACATGGGGTTTTGGTATGGATATTATTTCGATTTATGATTTTGTCTTTAAAATCGAATACAGCTTTAACCAACTGGGTAGGGATGGCTTATATTTACAAACGAGAAACGATTTTTAAATCAATTTGAAAATCCGGTAATTTGAAAATGTGCTGATGGTCATTTTCAAATTTTCAAATTTTCAAATTTTCAAATTCGAAAATGAAAGTAGCTATCTACAGCCGCGGTTTAGATTTTGAACAGGAAAACCCGCTGGTGGTATTATTGGAAGAACTAACCCGGTACGATACATCCATTCTTATTTTTCAGCAACTGCTTACGCAATTCACACTGCCCAAACATCTGCACGAGAAAGTAATACCGTTTACAAATTCTGCAGATTTGGGAGAAGAGATAGATTGTTTAATCAGCCTTGGCGGAGACGGTACCCTGCTGGATGCAGTGGCATTGGTGAGAGACAAGAATATTCCCATACTGGGTATCAATTTCGGGCGGCTGGGGTTTCTCGCCAGCATTAGCAAAGAAGAACTGGCCAGTGCAGTAGATTCATTAATCAATCACACCTTCCTTATTGATAAAAGAACCCTGATCCATCTCGATTCCAATGAAAATCTTTTTGGTGAAACCCCTTTTGCATTGAATGAATTCGCCATTCATAAGCGGGACATCTCTCCTATGGTAAAAATCCATACCTATCTTAACGGCGAGTTTCTGAACACCTATTGGGCCGATGGGCTGATCGTTTCAACGCCAACCGGGTCTACCGGCTACAACATGAGTTGTAACGGGCCCATCATGTTTCCTGACTCGGCCAGTTTTGTTATTACGCCCGTTGCGCCCCACAACCTTAATGTACGATCCATTATTATACCCGATACCAACGTTATTTCATTTGAAGTGGAAGGCAGGGGCGACCAGATCATTTGTGCCCTCGATGCCCGCCGGGAAATCGTTAATAAAACCATCCAGCTGGCAGTACGAAAGGAAAAATTCAGCATAAACCTTATCCGGCTTAACGAAAACAGCTTCCTGTCTACCCTGCGTACCAAACTAACCTGGGGGCTTGATAAAAGAAATTAACTTTTGTTGTATTGAAATTTGACAGTATTTTACAATTCATAGAAGCAGCTAAACACAATGTTTAAAAAAATAACTGCATCCATATCCATATCCTTGTTACTGCTCATCGGCTCGCAGGTGGCTTATGCCCAGTCTATGGATGCATTTGTACACCAGGGTGAGGTAGGTATTGGCGCAGGAGTTGGTCATTACTTTGGGGATCTTAACCCCAACTCGGCCATTAACAGGCCTAAAATAGCCGCCGGAATTTTCTTCAGAAAGCAGATCACCAATTATATCGGCGTAAGACTCTCCGGCGATTATGCCCTGCTTGGGTATTCTGATATTTACAGTAATAATCCCGTGCAGGCCGCACGAAACCTGAGTTTCAACAGTAATGTGTGGGAAGTAAGTCTTTCGGGAGATTTTAATTTTTTCAACTTCCAGCCTGGGTTTGAAGGGTATAATTTCACCCCCTATGTGGGTCTTGGTATAGGCGTATTTTCATTTGATCCCTATGCATATCTCGCCGGCGAAAAATACCTCCTGCGAACATTGGGTACGGAGGGACAAGGCAGTGCTGCTTACCCCAATTTACAACCCTATAGCCCGCTCGCAATCTGTATACCATTTACTGTGGGGGCAAAATATGCTTTGAATGCAAGTACTAATGTTTTCGGAGAAATCTCTTACCGGTTTACCAATACTGATTACCTGGATGATGTAAGCGGGCTCTATGCCCCGGATGCTTTTCCGCCATTACCTGATGGCTCTCCTTCGCCCGCCTTTCTTTTGCAGGACAGAAGTTATGAAACAGGTTCTTCTATTGGCATCAAAGGCAGGCAAAGAGGAAACAGCCTTCAGAAAGATGCCTATGCCACGCTTAAGATTGGTATTTCTTTTAACCTGCAGTCTTACCGTTGCCCCAACCCTTCCCGTAAATAAATTACTGTAGGATATAACTGCCTGGTGCAAGGGCAGAATTCCAGCAATTAAATCCCGCCAAGACCATTGATTTTGCTAATTTTACCGCCTAAATAAAGGTAAGCCCATGCAGGAAGGCCTGATAGACCGGATCGATAAAGAACAATTGCCGCATCATATAGCCATTATTATGGATGGAAACGGGCGCTGGGCCGAAGAAAAAGGCCAGGAGCGTTTGTATGGTCATTATCATGGCGTGGAAAGTGTACGCAATATCGTGGAAGGTAGTGCCGAACTGGGCATCAAATACCTTACCCTCTATGCTTTTAGTACAGAAAACTGGGACCGGCCGCGGCAGGAAGTAGAGGGGTTAATGACTTTGCTGGTAGATACAATACACAAAGAAGTTCCAACGCTTAATAAAAACAATATCCGTCTGCATGTAATAGGTGACCTGGGTATGCTACCTACGTTTGCACAGGATGAATTAAAAGAAGCGTTGGAAATGACCAGTCACAATACAGGTCTTAACCTGATTATGGCACTTAGTTACAGCAGCCGCTGGGAGTTGGTGAACGCGGTTAAGAATATCGGGTTGGATGTAAAAGCCGGGAAGATAGATCCGAATACCATTAACCAGGATACTTTGCAGCAATACCTTACTACCAGTCAGTTTCCCGATCCGGAGCTGATGATCAGAACCAGTGGTGAATACCGGATCAGCAACTTTTTACTATACCAATTAGCGTATGCCGAATTATACTTCACCAATACCCGGTGGCCCGATTTCCGCAAAGAAAATCTCTATGAAGCCATCCTTGACTTCCAGGCTAGAGAAAGGAGATTTGGTAAAACCGGGCAGCAAATAGAGGAGGAAACCCAATTGGCATAGCTATTTCAAGTATTCACACCCTATCAGGCGGCTGATTTAACAAAGACTTTTCATTATTCCCGTTAATTTGCCCCGCCAATAAAACCGAACCATATTGCTGAAAGATAATGTCATATTTCTTTCAGCCAGCAATAATACAAACCGAAACGGATGCAGAAAGTGTACAAAATTTTAATGTTGGCTTTAGTAATATCACTCGTGAGTTTTTCAGCACGATCGCAGCAAACAATCCCGGATACAACCGTTACCAATATTGAAGCAGACCTGCTGAATATCTACAATCAAAAAACGTCTAAAAAATATAAAGTAGCCGCTGTAAAAGTGGTGGGTAACCGTTTTTTTGATGAAAACCTATTGCTTTCTATCGCCAATATTAATGTGGGTGATGAAATCGCCATACCCGAAGGTGATAATTTTTCCAAAGCCATTACCAAACTCTGGGCGCAGAATTATTTTTCTAATGTTGAAATTTATATTACCAAACTCACCGGGAAAAATATAGAGATAGAAATCGCCGTTACAGAGAGACCGCGTTTGTCGAAGTTTTATTTTAAAGGCGTACCCAAAGGCCAGGGCGAAGAACTTTCCGGTAAAACGGGGCTAATACCCAACCGCGTAATTACAGAGAACATGAAAATTTCTGCGGTAGAAGCCATAAAAAAATTCTATGCAGAAAAAGGATACCGCGATTCAAAAGTTAAAATCGTAGAGAGAAAAGATTCCTCGGCAAACAATACACTCGCACTGGATTTTGTTATTGATAAAGGCCCCAAAGTGAAAATTAACAATATCAATTTCGGAGGCAATACCATTGACGAAGGCAGGCTGAAAAAGCAATTAAAAGGGACCAAAGAAAAATCAAGGTTAACCCTTAATCCAACCTATGATAAGGGACAGATTGTTGTTCCTAAAAATTATACGTTTGAAGAATATATGCGTGAGAAGGGCTTTCTTACCTATAGTAAAACCAAACGTATACTCGATCCCTACGTGCGCATAAAATTATCCTCCGCAAAATTTGATGAAAAGAAATATATCGAAGACAAAGACAATATCCTCCAATACTACAATACATTAGGTTACAGGGATGCGGTTATTGAAAAAGATACCATCTACCATACTAACCGTGGCGATCTGAACATTGATATGAAGATGAATGAAGGCCGAAGGTACTATTTTGGAAATATTGCCTGGAGAGGAAATACCAAATTCACCGATTCTGTTTTAACCGCCATACTCGGCATCCGTAAAAGAGATATTTATAACCTGGAAGTGCTGAATAAAAAATTAGGAAAATCTGCCGGCCCCGAAGGTGGCGACATCAGTGGATTGTACCAGGATGATGGGTATTTATTTTTCAGAACAGATCCTGTTGAAACCGCTGTTTATAATGATACCATTGACTACGAAATTCGTATCGTGGAAGGTCCGCAGGCAACCATTAAAAACGTGCGTATTGCCGGTAATGACCGTACAAAAGAATATGTGATACGCCGTGAACTTCGCACCATACCCGGTGAAAAATTCCGGCGCTCAGATCTGATCCGTTCTAACCGTGAGATTGCTCAGCTGAATTATTTTAACCAGGAAAAAATTAAGATAGACCCCGTACCCAATCCGGAAGATGGTACAGTGGATATCAATTATGGCGTAGAAGAAAAATCGAGCGACCAGTTAGAACTGAGTGCCGGATGGGGTGGCGCCATCGGTTTAACGGGAACATTGGGTGTGTCTTTTAATAACTTCTCTATCCGAAACATCTTTAAGAAAAAAGCATGGGATCCTTTACCCATGGGTGACGGACAAAAATTGAGTTTACGTATACAGAGCAATGGTAAAGCGTTCCGCTCTTACAACTTCTCTTTTACTGAACCATGGCTCGGTGGTAAAAAAAGAAATGCATTAACCTTAAGTCTTTACAATACCAAATATGGGCAAACCTATGATCCATTAACTGGTCAGTATGATCCGGGTGTTGCCGATTCAAGATATATTTCCACTACTGGCGCAACGGTTAGTCTTGCCAAACAACTAAAATGGCCGGATGATTATTTCTCTTTATCAATGGGCCTTAACTATACCCGCTATAAGCTGAGTAATTATGCTATCGATCCAACCAACCTTCCGGGCTTTGACAATGGTGTGGTGAACAACCTTAATTTCAGGATAGCCCTGCAGCGTTCATCAGTGGATCAGCCTTTATTTCCACGTTCTGGTTCTACTTTTCTGTTAAGCTTGCAGGTAACACCGCCGTATTCTTTATTTGATAAAGGCATTAAAACATCTGTTAATCCTTACAAGTTTATTGAATACCATAAATGGAGATTTAATGGCGAATGGTATGTACCGCTTGGTAAGCCAACGGGCGAAGAAAGAAACAAACAATTCGTGCTGAAAGCTGCGGCCAAATTTGGTTTTCTGGGTCGTTTCAATCCCGAGCTGAAAATTTCACCATTTGAAAGGTTCCAGGTTGGAGATGCAGGATTGAGTAACCAGTTTGCTTTATTGGGGTATGATATTATTGCACATAGGGGTTACCCGGTATATGATAACTCTAATCCCAAGATTAACCCCGACAGGCAAAATGCCAGTCAGTATTTTACCATTTTTAATAAGTACACCCTTGAATTGCGTTACCCTTTGAGCCTGAATCCAAGCAGTACTATTTATGCGTTGGGCTTCTTCGAGGCAGCCAATGGCTGGTATACATTTAAAGATTACAATCCGTTTAAACTCAGGCGTTCAGTTGGATTGGGTATGCGCTTCTTCCTTCCCATGTTTGGTTTGCTTGGATTTGATTATGGCATAGGATTGGATAGGTTCACGCCAAATGGTTCAACAAAAGATGCGTCAAGGTTTACCTTTATGCTGGGCTTCGAACCTGAATAAATCAAACCTAAACGAAACTTTATGAAAAAAACACTACTCTTCCTTGCATTTTTTGGGCTTGCTTTTGCCTCACAGGCACAGCGGTATGCAATTATTGATACCAAGTATATCCTTAATAAAATACCCGAATACAAAGAGGCCGATAAAAAACTTCAGCAAATTGGCGAGCAGTGGCAGAAAGAAATTGACGACAGGCAGGTGCAGCTGGATAAGATGTATAAGAATTATGAGGCCGAACAGTTTATGCTCACAGATGAACTGAAAAAGAAAAGAGAAGACGAATTATTTGTTAAAGAAAAAGAAATTCGCGACCTCCAGAAAAGACGTTTTGGGTATGAAGGCGATCTTTTTAAAGAGAGACAGCGCCTCGTAAAACCCGTGCAGGATAAAGTATACAATGCCGTGCAAAAATTAGCCGTAGCACGGTCTTACGATTTTATACTCGATAAAAGTGAAGGAATTACCGTTATATTTGCCGACCCCAAACTGGACAAGAGTGATGATGTGTTGAAGGAGCTGGGAATTAAATAAAGTGTAGAAACTAAAATCAATGATAAATTTCACAAAAATGAAGAAATTACTATTTGTGTGTGTGGCTTTAACAGCAAGCCTTTTGTTTACAAAGAATGCAAGCGCGCAGGCTAAAATCGGGTATTTTGATGAGCAGATGACCCTTTCTTTTTTCCCAGGCATCAATAAAATTGATACACTGATCAGCGTTTATCAAAACGATTCCCTGGGTGTTGAGTATACGTACAGGGTATCTGAGTTCCAACGTGCAGACAGCATCTTTAAAAAAGATTCTGCCACTATGCCCATCAAAGCAAGAGAGTTGGCAATGCGAGATCTTAACCAGAAAAAATATACGCTTATTAACTGGCAGCAATACTACCAGCAAATGAGTGAAGCTAAACTGGAGCAGATGCTGGCACCCTACAAACAAAGAATGTTTGAGGCACTGAAAACGGTTCTTGCTGAGCAGCGATATACACTGGTGTTGAATTCGTCTGCTTTATCGCCATATGCACAACCGCCATTGCTGGATAATCTTTCTATCAGGGTTGCGCAAAAGCTGAAACTGCCTTTGCCAAAAGAAATAGACGATGCATGGAAAGCGGCTACAGGTGGTGGCACTGCTGCGCCTAAAAAATAGCGTAAGAGAAAATAATTATAACTTGTAAAGAACCCCTTCCTAAAGATGGGGTTCTTATTTTTGTATATGCAGGCAAAATGTCCCATAGGTGTTTTTGATAGTGGTTACGGTGGCCTTACTGTTTTGAAAGAGATCGTAAGAAAGCTGCCTGTGTATGATTATATATACCTGGGCGATAATGCCCGTGCGCCTTATGGCCCGCGCTCCTTCGATACAGTGTACCAGTATACGCTCCAGTGTGTTCAGTGGTTTTTTGAACAGGGATGCGAACTGGTGATACTTGCCTGCAATACCGCTTCCGCAAAAGCGTTAAGAACCATCCAGCAAAATGACCTTCCAAAAATAGATCCGGCTAAAAGAGTGCTGGGGGTAATCAGGCCCACAACAGAAATCATCGGGCAATATTCCAAATCCGGGGAAGTGGGTATTTTAGGTACCAATGGCACCGTACAGAGTGAAAGTTATCCGATAGAGATTGCTAAATTTTTCCCGCAGGTAAAAGTATACCAGGAAGCTTGCCCCATGTGGGTGCCGCTGGTGGAGAATAATGAATACGACAAACCTGGTGCTGATTATTTTGTGCAGACTCATCTTAATCACCTCCTGGGAGTTTCCGGGGGCATAGATACTTTATTGTTGGCCTGTACCCATTATCCGCTTCTGATAAATAAGATCAGGCAATTTGTACCCGAAGGAATTAAAATAGTTTCACAGGGAGAAATTGTGGCCACCAGTCTTGCCGACTATCTTACGAAACATTCTGTGTTAGCAGAAAAGATCAGTAAAACCGGACAGGTAAATTTTTTTACCACGGATTCTCCTGGCGACTTTGATAGCCATGCTACTGTCTTTTATGGCCAGCCAATATCCTCAAAACATGTTGAATTAGGAAGCCATTGAGCTGATTTATCACCTTAAAATAGGGTTGTATCCAAAAAAACGTGTTTTCGGGCTCGGAGTTTTAAGTGGATTCCCTTACCTTTGCCGTCCTTTCACAAGCAGCGGTATGGTGACTGCAGGCATGAAACGAAACAATATTACCGGGTTAGTAAAAAAAGTAAGATCATGAAACGTACATTCCAACCACACAAACGTCGTCGTAAAACCGTTCACGGTTTTCGTAAACGCATGGAATCTGCCAATGGCCGTAAAGTTTTGTCAAGCCGCAGAGCGAAAGGTCGCAGAAAACTCAGTGTTTCCAGCGAGAAAGGATTAAAATAATACCCCAGCCCTTTAACAGGGGTTGCAGGAAAAAATATAGCCTCATCGTTTGATGAGGCTTTTTTAGTTTAGCAGCCTGATGTCAGCCACTTATTCATACAATAGCAAAGAAAAACTCAAGAGCAGAAAGCTGATCGATGAGCTGTTTGCCAAAGGGCGATCCTTTTCGGTGTTTCCGGTAAAAGTGTTTTATATGCCACTAACCGAAATGGCCGATCATCCCATCAAAGCGGGTGTGGGCGTAAGTGCCAGGAATTTTAAAAAGGCAGTGGACCGCAACCGCATCAAACGTTTATTGCGCGAATGTTACCGGCTTAACAAGCAAGCGTTGCATGTAATGGCGGAACAAAAACCGGTGGCCGTATTTTTTTTATACATCGGCAAAGACATGCCTGATTTTTTATTGTTGAACGAAAAAATGCGTGCCGCACTCGGCAAGCTTGAAAATGCAGTTGCCTGATAATGATACCGGAAAAAACACGGGCCGTTCTTTTGTAAAACGGTTAGCGGTGCTATTAAGTTATCCGTTTATTGTTTTGATCAAAATATATCAATATATCATCTCTCCTGTGCTGGGCCCTAAATGCAGGTTCACGCCCAGCTGCTCACATTATGCCTTAGAAGCCTTACAAAAGTATGGACTGATAAAAGGAGGATGGTTATCGCTGAAGCGAATCAGCAGATGCAGGCCAGGCGGCGGACATGGATATGACCCCGTTGACCCCAACCCCCTGAAGGGTAGTTAATATTTTTTATGAAAAATAAATGTGGGTCATGAAAATCCTTTTTTTTCGTATCCTTTTCAACACCCCCGTTTAGTGAGTTGGTGTGCTCAGCACTTTTAATTTCATAATCATCTCCCTTATCTCTTTAATACTGTAAAAGCGGTATACTTCGGGGTCCTTGCCATTTTTCTTTTCGGCTGATACCATCTGGTGGTAGGGCCCAACAATATCTGCTTCTTTATTATCGGTAATTTTTGCTGCCTGATTGGGAAGGATAAAAAAATTATGATTGGCGGCACTTACATTTTTTCCTTCAGATAATAATTGTAAGGAATCGATCCGTTCTTTCAGGATATCCTGTGTCATGGCGTTCTGCGTAAGTTTTGGATCGCTGTATTTCTGGTAGCTCCCAACAATGGTATCATTCTTAACATTGATAATGTATAATCCATTCTCTAATAATTCCACTGTTGCTTCGCCGGCAGGCGTAGACAATTTAAAAACAACTTTGCCTCCACCCAGCACCAGCACCTGTTCCTGGTGACCTGCGCCATCTTTTGCTTTTATCGTTTTTGTGTCAGTATTAATATCTGCAACACCCTTACTCATTACAACTACTTTTTTAGCACTGTCATTACAGGAGGCTAACAGGATAAGGCTACCCAGTACAGCAAATATTTTTTTCATACGCAGGGTTTAATAAAAAAAGTCCCGCTTAACAAGCGGGACTACAAATTAATACTATTTTTTGAGAGCGTTTATTTTGCTGCGCCAAAACGTTCTGCTACTTTATTCCAGTTAACCACGTTCCAGAATGCGGCTAAATAATCAGCGCGGCGGTTCTGGTATTTGAGGTAGTAAGCATGTTCCCAAACATCTGCACCCAGAACAGGTTTGCCTTTTACTTCTGCTACATCCATCAATGGATTATCCTGGTTAGGGGTAGAAGTTACTTCGAGTTTACCGTCTTTTACAATTAGCCATGCCCAGCCACTTCCAAAACGCGTCATACCTGCCTGTGCAAATTTTTCTTTGAATGTATCAAAAGAACCAAAAGCTGTATTAATAGCTTCTACCAAAGCACCGGAGGGTGTGCCGCCTGCATTGGGGGCCAGGCTTTCCCAGAAGAAAGTATGGTTCCAGTGGCCGCCACCGTTATTGCGTACGGCAGGACTGATGGTACCCGCTGCAGCAACCAGTTCTTCCAGTGTCTTTACTTCATTGGGTGTGCCGGCAACCGCTTTGTTCAGGTTGTCAACATAGGCCTGGTGATGTTTGCCATGGTGTATCTGCATAGTAGTTGTATCTATATGCGGCTCTAATGCCTCGTGAGCATAAGGTAAGGGTGCTAATGTAAATGCCATGATGATTGATTTATTTGTAATTGATTTTTTATAGCGTATGGACAATGGTCCATGGACAAATTTACTACTGTTGCGTGATTAAGTGGATAGCTAATATAATTTCTTTCTTAAATCGGAAACTGCTTAAACGAGGGTATGGAATTTTTTGCCTTTTTCTTTATAACTCCTGATGATACCCGTAGATTCCATATGATTTTTAACTATCACGGCATACCAGCCTAGGGAACCTTTAAAAGGGATTTTGTGACTGGTAAAATACGTTTCTATCTCTTTTGTGAGTTCAGAAAACGTAAGGCTTTTTTTGCTTTTTAATCCATGCCGCAGAGCTTTCTCAAAAAGGGTATAGGTTTCAGCTTCAATAGAAGGCGCTTTCTTGCCTTCGGGGTGAATGCATTGTATTCTGGTTACGGCTTTCATATTTTTTATTTTAGATGACAGTGATCAGCGTTTACTTTTAAAAAAGGTTCGCATCAGGAAGGCGCATTCATCTGCCAGTATTCCGCTAACCAATTCTGTTTTGGGATGAAAGGGCCAATTTTCTTTTGTGATATGCTTATAACCGTTCTTCTCATCTGATGCACCATATACAATGCGGCTGATCTTACTCCAGTACAGGGCACCGCAACACATAAGACAAGGTTCAACTGTTACATACAGTGTTGCCTGCGGAAGATATTTTGCACCTAAGAAATTAAAGGCAGCCGTAAGTGCTAAGATCTCCGCATGAGCAGTGGCATCATTAAGTAATTCAACCTGGTTGTGTCCGCGTGCAATGATTTTTTGATCCATCACCACTACGGCGCCAACAGGTACTTCATCCATATCATAAGCGGACTGTGCTTCTTGTAAAGCCTGCCGCATAAACCAGGCATCATCATATTCAGGCATAGTGCTAAAGTACAAAAGAAAATTGCGGAGAACAATGGGTGTATTATTAGTAGAAGGAAGGGTACTGTAAATATTTATTCATCCCAACGCGCGGGGTGCAAAAGAAGGGTAGCAGGAAATGAAAAAGCCGCCAGACTTTAAGTGATGACGGCTTTTTCAAAAAGAAAATAGCTTATAAATTTTTGATCATAATATTCCTGAACCAAACATTATTACCATGGTCCTGTAAGGCGATATGGCCCTTAAATACTTTTGCAAAATCGGGCCACTCTTTAAATTTACTGCCCGCGATCATCTTTCGCCAGTTATCGTCTCCGTATACGGTAGATACTACCGTTATGCCATTGAGTATGAGATCCAATGCACCTTTGTTACTGATGATTTCTGCTGTGTTCCATTCTCCCACAGGCTTTACTGCACCTTCTTTTCCTTCCACTAAATCGTACAGGTTTCCTGCGCGGTGTTTTTTGATCTTGCCATCCGGGTGTCCATCATTATCAAGAACCTGCATTTCGGGACCTGTATGATAGGTTTGTTTGTACAGGGTTGTATCTTCCTGTAACCAAAATATAATTCCGCTATTGCCGTTCTTTGCGATCTTCCAGTCTATTTTCAGGTGAAAATTTTCGAACTCTCCATCGGTTACAAGATCCCCTGAACCTTTTTCCGCACGGTTTCTTTTGGCTGCGTTTTGAAAAATGGTCCCATCTTCAACACCCCAGGCGGCATTGATCGTTTTCTTGCCATAGGTATGCCATCCTGTAAGCGTTTTACCATCAAACAAAGAGATCCAATTCTCTTTCATAGGTGACTGATTATGTTTGCCAGTTGTACATGACAGAAAAGCAAATGCTGCGATGATGATCACTGAAATTTTTCTCATGTGGTTATTTGTTTCGTAGTAAAAGAATGTATTTGACCATTTGCTTGGCATCAGCTTCACTTAACTGTGCATGGGGTGTCATGGGAATGGCTCCCCAAACGCCCTGACCACCTTTGATAATTTTTCCGGCCAGCATAGTAATATTGGCATCGGTGTTTTCATATTTATTAGCAACATCTCTGTAAGCCGGACCGGTAAGTTTTTCATTTACTTTATGACAGGTAAGGCAATCTGATTTAGCAACTAGTGCCAGACCATTTTGGTAATCAGGATTGGCACTTATGTCGTTTGCTGCCGGTGCTGTTGCAGCCGCGGGTGCTGTGGATTTGGCATCTTTGTTTTCAGTAGAAGTGTTGGTGCTGCAGGCGCCTATTAAGGCCAACATCGCAATGGCTACATAATACTTTTTCAAGGTCGTTAGATTTTTATAATGACAAAATAAGTCTGTGGGTCGTAGACCACAACATGAAGTTATCAATCAATTCCTAAAATACGGCGATTAAAATTTTCATCTGAACCGGTTGCCGCAAAATCATCAAATGCCTTTTCGGTTACTTTAATAATATGCTGTTTGATAAAAGGCGCTCCCTCGGCCGCCCCTGTTTCAGGGTGTTTGATGGCGCATTCCCATTCCATTACTGCCCAGCCCCTGTAATCATAGGCAGCGAGCTTGCTGAAAATGGAACTGAAATCTACCTGCCCATCACCCAGTGAACGGAAACGTCCCGCACGGTCTATCCAGTTCTGGTAACCGCCATATACGCCTTGTTTACCGGTTGGATTAAACTCTGCATCTTTTACATGAAACATCTTTATGCGTTCATGGTAATGATCGATATAACTCAGGTAATCGAGACACTGCAATACAAAATGGGAAGGGTCATATAACAGGCAGGCCCTTTTATGGTTGTTAACTTTAGCGAGAAACATTTCATAGGTAATGCCATCATGCAAATCTTCTCCGGGATGTATTTCGTAACAGAGGTCTACGCCATTCTCATCAAATACATTCAATATAGGTAACCAGCGGTTGGCGAGTTCTGTAAAACCTGTTTCCACTAAACCTGCGGGCCGTTGCGGCCAGGGATACATGGTTTGCCATAGCAATGCTCCGCTGAAAGTAGCGTGTGCATTCAATCCTAAATTCTGAGAAGCTTTTGCTGCATATTGTAGCTGTTGCACAGCCCATGCTGTTCTTGCTTTGGGATTGTTGCGCACATTCTCTGGTGCAAATCCATCAAATAAAGCATCATAAGCCGGATTTACGGCAACAAGTTGCCCCTGTAAATGCGTACTTAATTCTGTGATCTCCATACCTGCAGCCTGTACGATACCTTTGATCTCATCTGCATAGGTTTTGCTTTCGGCAGCTTTCTGTAAATCAATGCAGCGGCTATCCCAGGTAGGTATCTGCACACCTGTAAAACCTAATGAGGCTGCCCATTTGCAGATGGAAGCCAGCGAATTAAATGGTGCCGTATCGCCCATAAACTGTGCGAGAAAAATGCCAGGGCCTTTGATGGTGGTCATAGTTATTTTATTTTTTTTCGTCCTTGCGAGGAACGAAGCAATCCGAGTTACGCATAACAGCAGTTTGGCGAGACACAGATTGCTTCGTTCCTCACAAGGACGGGTTATAATTATATTTCATACTTCGTCCACTTCTTGTCCGATGCTGCGGATGCTACTACGTTGTCAATAAACGCCATTCCGCGTATGCCATCTTCAAAAGAAGGGAAGTCGAGCATTTCTTTGGAAGCGCTGGTGCCGTCTATTCTGGCCGATAAGGTTAATGCGAAATTGCGGTAAATATTACCAAATGCTTCCAGGTATCCTTCCGGGTGTCCGCCGGGTGTGCGACAATTTTGTGTGGCAAAGGATGATAAACGGTCGCCATAATTACCACCCGCGCGAAGAATTTGTGTAGGCTGATCGAGCCATTTTACCAATAAAGTATTGGGCTCATGCTGTGCCCATTCAATGCCTCCCTTTTCTCCATACACACGAATCTTTAATGCATTTTCTTCACCGGCTGCTACCTGTGAGGCCATTAATACACCGGCGGCGCCGTTATCGAATTTCAGCAATACATTCCCATCATCATCCAGTGCGCGGCCTTCTACCATAATGTTAAGATCGGCGCAGAGATGTGTAATTTTTCCGCCGGTAATATATTCAGCAAGATGAGCAGCATGCGTTCCTATATCACCCATACAACCGCTTTTGCCAGATTTTTTAGGGTCGGTTCTCCAGGCAGCCTGGGCATTACCTTCCCTTTCGCTTAGTTTGCTTAACCATCCCTGCGGGTATTCTACCCAAACTTTTCTCACTTTACCCAGCACACCTTCCTGTACCATGGCTTTTGCCTGCTTAACCATGGGATATCCTGAATAGGTATGGGTTAGGCAAAGTATTAATCCAGTTTCTTCCACTTTCTTTTTAAGCTGCTTAGCTTCATCCAGTGTAAATGTCATGGGCTTTTCAATTACCACATGAAAACCATGATCAAGCGCCATCATGGCCGGAGCGAAATGCGCGAAGTTGGGTGTGACGATTGTAACAAAGTCTATTCTTTTATCTGCCGGCAGCTGGCTTTCTTTGGTGATCATCTCATCATAGGTAAGATACGTTCTGTCTGCGGGAAGAAAAAGCATCGCACCGGAAGCTTTGGCTATTTCTGGGTTAATACTTAAAGCGCCGCAGGCTACTTCTATCAATCCGTCCATATTGGCGGCAAGACGGTGGATGGCGCCAATGAAAGCATCTTTGCCCCCACCTACCATTCCCATTCTGAGTTTACGATTCATGAATTATACTTTTTTGATAATTTCCAATGATATTTTGATGGCAATGCGTCCGGAAGACGCAATGGATGTAAAGCTTATAAAAAAAATTGATGTTAGGCAAATTTTATCAATCGCGTTTTAAAAATAAAAAATTACATTTAACAACCGATTGCATTTTTTATTTAAACTAACGCCATATCTAACGCCATGCAGAAAACCCCTCAACGAAGCCAACTATTTGTAGCAAGCTGTTTAGCTTTATTGGTAACCTCGCTTTCATTCGGCATCCGTGCCGGTATTATGGACAACTTGGGCGCCCAGTTCAACCTCGATAAGGCACAGCTTGCAACGATTACTGCCACCGCATTCTGGGGCTTTCCCCTCGCGGTGATCATCGGTGGTTTTGTAGTGGATGTTATAGGCATGAAACGTTTGCTGATCGTTGCGTTCGTATTGCATATCGCCGGCATATTTTTAACCGTTTTCGCAGGTGGATACTGGTCCCTGTTTATTTCCACCTTATGCATCGGCCTGGCCAATGGTACTGTGGAAGCGGCCTGTAACCCGTTGGTGGCCACTATTTATGCCGATGACAAAACAACCAAGCTTAACCATTTCCATTTATGGTTCCCAGGTGGGATATTCTTAGGTACTTTATTAGTGTACTTTTTAAATAAGGCTGGCGTTGGCTGGCAGGTGCAGGTAGGCCTGATGGCTATCCCTACCCTTATTTATGGATTCCTTTTCAGCAAACTCAGCTTCCCTGTTACAGAAAGGGTAGCCAGCGGCGTATCAGCCAGCGAGATGTACAGGGCATTGCTTAATCCCTTGTTTCTTTGTATGATCATTCTCATGTTTGGTACTGCCATCACCGAATTATTTACCGGTCAATGGATTGATGTATTACTGAAGAATGTATCTGATAATGCCATACTCTTATTAACTATCGAAACGGGAATTATGGTAATAGGGCGCGGTTTTGCCGGGCCTGTGGTACATAGGTTCTCACCAACCGGTGTGTTATTGATGTCCGCAATTTTATCAGCTCTTGGCTTATACCTGCTGGGCCATAGTTCAGGTAATATGTTATTTGTTGGTGCTATTATTTTTGGTATGGGCGTATGCTATTTCTGGCCAACTATGTTAGGATTTGTATCTGAGAACCTGCCCAAAACAGGTGCAGTGGGTATGAACCTGATGGGTGGTGCAGGTATGTTCGCCGTATCGGTATACACAATTTTTATGGGTGGCTATTATGATAAACTGGTAGCTGATAAAATGCCTGCCGGTGTAACCTCTGTTGATGCGGTGAACGAAGCAAAAAAAGCAGCAGGTCCTGAAGTATTGAATGCCACAATGATTATACCATTAATACTCATTGTAGCTTTTGCTATTCTATTGTTTTATATGCGCGCTAAAAAAAATACAAATAGTTCAACAGCAGTGATGGCATAACTAACAACAGTTATATTTATATGTGCAAATTATGAAAGATCATTCCACCAGAAGAAACGCCATTAAAAACATCCTCGCTGGTTCTGCTGCACTGGCTGCGGGTTCTGTGGCATTACCTTCTTATGCTGCAGCCGAAAAAAAAACATCCATGCTTAAAGGGAACATTCAACATTCGGTTTGCCGCTGGTGCTTTAGCAGTTTTTCACTCGACGAGCTCTGCGTTGCCGCCAATGATATTGGTTTGAAGGGAATTGACCTGGTGGCCCCGAAAGACTGGGACACTTTGAAAAAATATAACCTTCAGTCAACTATGTGCAATGGTGCGGAAATCAGTCTTACCAAAGGCTGGAATGATAAGCAGTATCATGCCACATTGATTACAAATTATACCGAGCATATTGACCTGGTGGCCAATGCAGGCTTCAAGAATTTATTTTGTGCCAGCGGCAGCCGTAACGGTATGGATGATGAAACAGGGCTGAAAAATTGTGTGGAAGGATTAAAGCAGGTAATTGGCCATGCAGAAAAAAGAGGCGTGGTATTGCAGATGGAACTCCTGAACAGCAAGATTGATCATAAAGATTATATGTGCGATAGAACAGCATGGGGGGTAGAATTGTGCAAGCGGATTGCTTCTCCCAATTTTAAATTACTGTACGATATTTATCATATGCAGATTGATGAAGGTGATGTTATCAGAACCATCAGAGATTACAATACCTATATCGGTCATTACCATACCGCCGGTGTACCGGGCAGGCATGAGATAGATGAAACACAGGAATTGTATTATCCTGCTATTATGAAAGCGATACTGGCAACAGGTTTTACCGATTATGTAGCGCAGGAATTTATTCCACTGGCAACGGATAAACTGGGATCATTGAAGAAGGCGGTGATG
>JBBRHM010000073.1:0-17257 GCA_038222655.1 Chitinophagales bacterium
AGAGGAAATAAAGAATCAGCGTCACCAAAACGGAAATCATGAAGATGATGACGAAGGTTGCGATTGCGATATAGATTAATCAGTAACGGTAAGTATACTGTCATCTGGAATATTCATGAATCATATTTTGTTTTACATCAAAAACGCTCCCGGTTGACTTTCCCAGATACAATGCGAAAGGTTACACATTGATGTAATTTAAAATTCGGTTCAATTACCTACTTTTTTATTTGAATACCCGTAAACCAAAGACGAAATTTTCCGTCTTTTGATAGGTGATTCTGTGCAATCTGTAATCCCTCAAAATTTTTATAATCTTCCCATGTAGTAATGAGAGAAGGTGCGGCCACACCTGTTTTATGATAGCACCATTCCTGTATCTGTTGGTTTTGATCAACATACAGATCGTACATATCACCTGGCGTAAACCCTTCTTTGGGATTGTATTTTGTAGTAATCTTTCGCAGACTTTTACCACTTATAGGTGCCGACTTCATACCACTGTCTGTTAATACATAGCCCTTATCCCAACTAAGATGAAGAGGATATAGCAGCCAGTATTCGTCATTGGTAAAACGTGCATTCAATTTCTTTAATTCAGCGGTGCTGGTATCAGATCGCTTGAACCTGGTGGTGGCACTGTCGGTGATAAAAGCCGCTTCATTGGTTTGTGGAAACCACTGCCAATGACGGCTTGACGGAGTGGCCGTATCACGTTGAACATTGAACACAAATTCGATCATTTGTATTTTATTGAAACTGTCCAAGCCATTGCTAACGGCAATTGTTTGGGCCAGATTTTTTTCTGACGGCTGCTGCTGGCAAAACTCGAAAAGGAAAAGACTAGTTAAGAGTAGAACATATTTCATATAATAGTATTGTATGTGAGAGTAATGAAACCCTCTTAAAGCTAAGCTTTTCCTTTTAATATTTCAATTTGTCTCCTCATTATCCTCTTTCACAATACTGTAAGGATTTTATGGCTTATTCGTCCAAATAATCAGTAAATTGTTTACTTTATCTGCTAATCACAAAATATTAGCAAATCGATCAATCTTTTCTGTTTTTTTATCGTTTATTATAAAATGAATAGTACGATGTATTTACGTTCTCTGATAGTAATATTACTCTTTACTGCATTCGCTGCTGGAATATCCTGTAAACAACCCAAAAAGATGGCCACATACAGTGCGCCAAAGGATTTGTCCAGATACAGTCAGGCCACTTTTGCTTCGGGTTGTTTCTGGTGTATGGAAGGCGTATATGAAAGTGTAAAAGGGGTTGCGGAAGTAGTGTCTGGTTATGCAGGCGGTGAAGAAGCCAACCCCACTTATGAGCAGGTAGGCGGGCATACGACCGGACATGCGGAAACAGTTCAGGTGTATTACGATTCATCCGTTGTTTCATACACAACTTTATTGAAAGTCTATTTCGCTTCTCAGGATCCTACACAGGTGAACGGCCAGGGGCCTGATCAGGGCGCTTCATACCGTTCTGTGATTTTTTATCGCACAGCCGGGGAGAAAAATGAAATAGAAAAATATATTTCCGTCGTACAGAAAAACTATGAAAAGCCCATCGCGGCTCAGGTTGTTCCCTTTACAAAATTCTGGGAAGCTGAAGCTTATCACCAGGATTATATTATGCACAATCCTGATGTGCCCTATGTTCGGGGGGAGAGTATTCCACGCATCAAACGTTTCCAAAAACAATATCCTGATCTGATCAAACCAGATCATACATTCTAAAATAAAAATTATGAAAAAAGTATCTCTTTTTATCTGCTGTATTTGGATGGCCATAGCAGCAATGTCGCAACAGGCGCCTTCCCACCAACAATGGGATAAATTGCTAAAGAAACATGTTAATGCTTCCGGCATGGTTAATTATAAAGGTTTCTTAAAAGATAAGGCCGAACTCGATGCATACCTGAAAACGCTGAGTGATAATGCACCGCAGGCTTCCTGGACCTCAAATGAACAGAAAGCCTACTGGATCAATGCTTACAATGCGTTTACCGTTTCACTTATACTTATGCATTACCCGGTTAAAAGTATCAAGGATATTGCCGGCAAAATTTATAAAATCAATACCGCATGGGACATTCAGTTCATTAATATTGGCGGGAAAAAATATGACCTGAATAATATTGAACATGGAATGTTGCGAAGAAAGTTCAATGATCCCCGTATCCATTTTGCCATCGTTTGTGCGTCCATGTCCTGTGCCAAACTCCGAAGAGATGCCTATTTGGCTGCTAAACTGGATGCACAATTGGATGAGGCAGGAAAAGATTTTTTGAATGACAAATCCAAGAATCGAATCAGTGGCGATAAAGCAGAACTTTCAAAATATTTTTCCTGGTACAAAGGAGATTTTACCAAAAATGGTTCTGTGGAAAATTTCATCAATAAATATGTAACTACACCATTATCTGCCGGTGCCAAAATTACCTACCTTGATTATGATTGGAGCCTCAATGAACAGAAATAAATAATTTCATCGCATGCCGCAACATATTGTCATTATTGGAAACGGTATTTCAGGCATCACTTGTGCAAGACATATTCGTAAGCAGAGTAATGATATTATTTCTGTTATCTCTTCAGAAACGGATCATTTTTATTCGCGTACCGCACTGATGTATATATTTATGGGGCACATGAAGTTTGAGAACACCAAACCTTATGAAGACTGGTTTTGGGAAAAGAACCGAATAGAGTTGGTAAAGGATCATGTGACAGGCATTAAAATTGGCGAGAAAAAGATCGTATTAAAGTCCGGCAAAAATATTCATTTTGATAAGCTCGTTATTGCCACGGGTTCTGTTTCTAACAGGCCCAAATTTCCCGGCAGCGAATTAAAGGGTGTACAAAGCCTTTATGGAATACCTGATTTGGAACTGATGCATGAAAATTCGAAAGGTATCAGCAGGGGAGTGATTGTGGGAGGCGGGCTGATAGGTATTGAAATGGCAGAAATGCTTATGTCGAGAAATATTCCTGTAAGTTTTTTAGTGCGTGAAACCGCCTACTGGAATACCGTATTGCCGGATAAAGAAGCAGCGATAGTGGGAAGGCATATGAAAGAACATCATGTTGATCTTAGAACCGGTACGGAAGTGAAAGAAATAAAAGGTGATGCGAACGGAAAAGTTACATCAGTCATCACTAACAATGGTGACCAGATAAATTGTGAATTTGTAGGTATTACAGTGGGTGTTAGTCCGAATACATCCCTTTTAACTGATACAGGAATTGAATTTGATAGAGGTGTATTGGTGAATGATTTTTTTGAAACCAATGTAGCTGATATATATGCGATAGGTGATTGCGCGCAGCATAGGCTTCCTCCTGCCGGCAGAAAAGCAATCGAACAGGTTTGGTATACCGGTAAATTACACGGAGAAACACTGGCCCAAACTATTTGCGGGGAAAGAACGGCATACCGACCGGGTTTCTGGTTCAATTCCGCTAAATTTTTGGATATAGAATACCAGACCTATGGAACAGTTAATGCGGTTGCTCGGGAAAATGAAAGTTCCTTTTATTGGGAGCACGCCAATGGCCGGATATGTTTCCGGGCTGTATATAACAAGGCCGATGGAACAATTTTAGGATTTAATGCATTAGGTATCAGGCTGCGTCATACTATATGCGATAAATGGCTGCAGGAAAAAAAACATATAGACGAGGTTATGGCAGATATGCATCAATTAAATTTCGACCCCGAATTTTTTAAGAAGTACGAAACAGATATCCTTGCTGCCTATAATAACCAAAACGGTAAAAGTGTAAAAAATAAAAAAAGTAAAACATTTTCTTTCTTCAACTGGTAATAAAGCGCTTAATTCCGAAAACCATGTATACTTCCACAGATGCTTCGCTTTCCCTAACGGATGATAGTAACAACCAGACCCTCTATCAAAAAATAGGGGGAGCATGTATTGCCATTGCCTTATTAACCATCGTTGCTGCATTTGCAGGCGCCGGAAAAGAGCATGCTTCATTGTTTACTTGTATTATACTGGTCAGTTTTTTTCTGGGCGCCATTTTCTATGCATTGCCCTATTACAAAGGAGTTGGAGGTATTCGCAATAATGGCATTATGTTTTCTAAAATGACTAATCGCGGAACGGTAGCCTGGATCCTTGCCGTTGTACTTACCGGTTTTTATGTGAGCATTTACTGGTTTTCCTGGATGTTTGCGGGGTTGATAAGGGTTTTTGACCCGCTTAGTCAGTTACTCAGTAATAAGCCGGCAGACCAATGGTTTATGTACGGCACATTTTATACCCTGGCAGTACTCACTATGGGCATACGTTTTATTGGCAGATACCGGCACAGCCGCTATCACGTTATTCGTACGCTGTCTGTTATGTTCTTCCAGACCGGCTTTGGGTTTCTTATACCGATGATTTTAAAAAAACTAAATGAACCTGAATATTATTTTTCTTATTTCTGGCCGCTCAAGTATAGTTATCTTTTTCCTTCGGATGTTTCGTCCTTAGCCTCTTCCGGGCATCTGGGTATATTCATGGTTTTCTGGGGAGCCATGATGACATTTATTGCCACACCTCTTTTAACCTATCAGTATGGCAAACGATGGTATTGTTCCTGGGTGTGCGGTTGCGGTGGATTGGCAGAAACCGCCGGTGATTCCTTCCGGCATCTTTCCGATAAAAGTCTGAAAGCATGGAAAATAGAAAGATGGATGATATACAGCGTGTTGGTATTTATTACTATCACTACCATTTTGTTATGGTTGAATTCATTTTACAAAGGAGCAATACTGGGATCGATTTCCGGAGCCTTTGCCAGCTGGTATGGATTCTTTATCGGCGCTATTTTCTCAGGTGTGATAGGAGTAGGGTTTTATCCTATAATGGGTTCAAGGGTCTGGTGCCGGTTTGGTTGCCCGATGGCGGCGGTTTTGGGTCTCTTTCAAAAATTTAAATCCAAATTTCGCATTACCACCAATGGCGGTCAATGCATTTCCTGTGGTAACTGCTCAACACATTGCGAGATGGGTATTGATGTGCGCTGGTATGCACAACGAGGCCAAAATCTTGCCAGGGCCTCCTGTGTGGGATGTGGTGTTTGTGCGTCTGTTTGTCCGAGAGGGGTTTTGAAACTTGAAAATGGTGACGAAGTGGGCCGCATCAATGAAAGTCCCATGACCATTGGCAACAACAGCATCAAGGTTCATTTATAATTATCTTTGCCTGTAAAACTGGTTGATGCCTGTATTCCTCATAAATAGCATAGTTATATTATATCTTCTGGCGATACTTTTCGTATTGGTTCATTCACTTTTTGATGCGCATTTGATCTTTCATTACCTCCGTTCTTCGATGAGAAAAAAGAATATGGGGCAGACAGGAAATTTTGAACCCTTCGTTACAATTCAGCTTCCTGTTTATAATGAACTGCATGTAGTGGAAAGATTGCTGGATGCCATTGCGGAAATAGACTACCCTTTACATAAACTGGAAGTACAGATACTGGATGACAGTACTGATGAAACATCGGGCATTATTGAGCAAAAAATTATATTCCTTCGTAAAAAAAATATAACTTTTGAACATATCCGGCGACAAAGCCGGCAAGGCTTCAAATCCGGCGCGCTCAAACACGGACTGAGCCTGGCGAAAGGGGAGTTTCTGGCTGTTTTTGATGCAGATTTTCTTCCCCAGAAAGATTTTCTAAAAAAAACAATTCCCTATTTTACAAACCCCGATATAGGCATGGTGCAAACAAAGTGGGGGCATATAAATAAAGAAACGTCATTGTTGGCCAGATTACAGGCAATAGCGCTGGATGGACATTTTAGTATAGAACAGCAGGGAAGAAATGCGGCAGGCTATTTTATCAATTTCAATGGTACAGCAGGTGTGTGGCGCAAACAAACGATACTGGATGCAGGTAACTGGCAGGCTGATACGCTCACCGAAGATTTTGATTTGAGTTACCGTGCACAAATGAAAGGCTGGAAATTTTTTTACCTCGAAGACTATATCACGCCGGCAGAATTACCTCCTCTGGTAAGCGCCTTAAAATCGCAACAATTCCGCTGGACCAAAGGCGGGGCTGAAACCGCACGGAAGAATTTAAAAACGCTGTTTGTTTCACCACTCCCTCTATCCGTTAAACTGCATGGGGCTTTCCATCTTATTTACAGTCTAGGGTTTATCAGTATTATCGCGTATTCCTTATTGTCAGTGCCATTATTATTTATAAAGGAACAGTATCCTCAATATAATTTTGTATTTAAAATTTCGAATCTTATCGGGTTCAGTTTAGTTATCTACATCGTTCATTATTTTATATCCTATTATAATAATACCAAAGGATCAGCAGTAGATAAAATTGCGGGGTTTATTATTTACTTCCCGTTGTTTGTATCTCTTTTTATCGGGCTTTCCTTAAGTAATGCCATCGGTATTGTGCAGGGTTATCTGGGTATTAAATCCGTGTTTGTAAGAACACCCAAATTTAACGCTGGTTCTAAAGAGGGTGAGATGTTGGACAGCCTATATGCAGACTCAAATATTAACTGGTTGAATTTTGTGGAAGGGTTGCTTATTCTTTATTTTTTATTTGGTTTGGTACAGGCCATTTCTTTTAAAAATTATGGAACTGTTCCTTTGTTACTATTGGCGGTAAGTGGTTTTTCTATGGTCTTCGGACTGAGTATGCAGGAAAGATTTAAAAAAGCATTAGTAATGTCATATGGTTAACTTCAAAATAGTGGTTATTATTCCTGCGTACAATGAAGAAAATTCTGTAGCAAAAGTGGTCAATGCCATTCCTGCGGGATTGGTTAATGAAATCATTGTCGTTAATAATAATTCAAATGATGATACGGTTATTAATGCACGAAAAGCAGGCGCTACTGTTCTTGATGAACGAAGGCCAGGATATGGATATGCATGTCTGAAAGGCATAGAGTATTGTAAACAGTTGCAGCCTGCGCCAGATATTGTTGTATTTATTGATGCCGATTATTCTGATCATCCCGAAGAAATGCCTTTGTTGGTTCAGCCGATTATCAGCGGGGGAATGGATTTGGTTATCGGATCAAGGGCTCTGGGAAAAAAAGAACCCGGATCAATGACCATTCAACAGGTATTTGGTAACTGGCTTGCAACCGGTTTATTGAAATGGATATACGGGGTTAGTTATACCGATCTCGGCCCTTTTAGGGCCATTCGATACGATAAGCTTCTGGAAATAAATATGCTGGATACTACTTATGGATGGACAGTGGAAATGCAGTTAAAAGCAGCCAGGCTCCAAATGAAAGTTACAGAAGTGCCTGTTAGTTATCGAAAGAGAATCGGATTTTCAAAAATAAGCGGAACCCTGAAAGGAACGGTGCTGGCAGGTTACAAAATTATTACCACCCTATTTAAATACTGGTAGAATGCATGCAAAATACCTGGTTACTATCCTGTCAATTGCTAGCCTGTTAATGGTTGTTTCCTGTAAACAAACGCCAACAATCGATAAGGAGAGGTTCGGGAAACAATGGTTTTCAGGTAAAGCGGAATTAACCAGTTACCGTTTACAACAGGCCAGATATGGAGAAGTACGGAATGGAGAAGCGGTACTCATATTTGTAACGGAGGATTTTTCTTCGCATTCATTAGTCAAGCTTGACGATCCCGAAACAACTAGCGATAAAGTGCGGGTATTGAAAATGAACATGACCAAAAACTTTATCACCGGTATTTATCCGTATTCGATGATGCTGTCAGTTTTTACGCCTGTTTCGGATAACCCTGATGACAAAACCCTAAAGATAAATTGCTCGTCACAAGAATGGTGCGGGCAAGCATATGCACAATTGCAATTGAAAGGGAGTAATTATAATTGGCAGCTTCATTCGTATTTTGAAAAGGAAGGCGAACAAAATACAAACATCGATATTTTGTTGCCGGAAGATGAACTCTGGAACCGAATCCGTATCAATCCTTCCGCACTGCCGCAAGGTAAAGTATCACTATTACCGGGTCTGTTGTGGCAACGTTTATCGCATACGCCGATAGCAGCGGAAGAAGCTATTCTGACTTTATCAAAAGCGGATACTTTTTTTATAAAAGACAGTAGTGTTCAGTTGTATACAGTCTCTTATCCCAAAGCGCAAAGAACCTTACAAATTTATTTTAAGGCTGATTTCCCGCATGAGATTATGGGGTGGGAAGAAACCTATCCCGACGGCTTTGGCGACCATAAAAAAATGCTGACGACAAAAGCCATCCGGAAAAAATTGGTTTGGCTCGACTATTGGAAACACAACGCCCTTGCCGACAGTACGTATCGTGATACCTTGCAACTGAAGCATCATGAATGATAAAAGCGACTTTCGACAATCCATTCTACTTTATTTTTTATTGATAGTTTGTGCTATTGGGTATTATGTGTTGGCATATCAAACCCTAAGGGAAAACTTTCTAACTGTTTTTTCTTTGTATCTGCTTTTGTTTGTTGCATATTTTATTGTGTACCGTTTTTTTTCTGCTACTCATTTTATATACCTGCTAATGGCAGGGGTTTTGTTCCGACTCCTGCTTATATTTTCTGTTCCTAATCTTTCGGATGATGTATACCGCTTCATTTGGGATGGACGCTTGGCAGTAAATGCCATCAATCCGTTCAGTCATTTACCCACAGAAATTATGAAAATGCCAGTGGTTACCGGCGTTACAAAGGAGCTGTTTCTACATTTAAATTCACCTAATTATTATACTGTTTATCCCCCGGTACTACAGGGTATTTTTTGGCTTGCCGGTAAACTATTCCCGGTTAGTATATTCTCTGCCATTGTGTTTTTCAAATGCCTGATTTTTTTGGTAGAAGCAGGTAATATTTTTTTACTGATGCGCCTATTAAAACAACTCTCTTTGCCGAAACAGTTATGCTTATTATATGTTCTTAATCCGCTCGTGATCGTTGAACTGACAGGCAATGTTCACTTTGAAGGTGTGATGATCTTTTTTGTATTACTTGCTTTGCTGTTCATTATAAATAGTCAATGGCAATTATCTGCCATCTGCCTGGGCCTCGGCATTGCTACCAAACTGCTGCCTGTTCTTTTTCTTCCTTTGGTGATAAAGCGATTGGGGTGGAAAAAAGGAATAGTATACTGTTTAATTTCGGGGTTCATTACATGCATTTTATTTGCTTCGGTATTTGATATAGCCACTTTGCACCACCTTATGAACAGTGTTAATCTGTTTATCAGGCATTTCGAGTTTAATGCCAGTTTGTATTATTTCGTTCGTTGGATGGGGAGGCTGATAACAGGCTATAATATCATCGCCTGGTCGGGGCCTTTTCTTTCCGTTACCGCTGGTATACTGATTTGTTATCTGACACTTCGTGGCAAACAAATGCCGATGTCGGTTTTTTTCAATACGGCATTATTTATTATCTCTATCTGGTTTCTTTGCGCCACAACGGTACATCCCTGGTACATTTGTATGCCGGTAGCGCTGGCCGTTTTTACACCTTACCGGTATGCAGTCATCTGGTCTTTTACAGCTATTCTAAGCTATGCAGCTTATCAGTTTCATCCTGTGCAGGAGAATGTTTGGCTGATAGGAGCAGGGTATATTTTCATGATCGGCTATGGCTGGTGGGAATTAAAAAAGAAACCCAAACCTGTAACTACTTAATTGGATCACGCCTATTTTTTATACCAGGTTTGAATAATTTTTTCAGCCGACTTATTCTGGGGAGTAAAATCAATTTTCGAATGGTGATGGCGAATTTCTGTATCATCTGTATACCACTTCCATACATAGCCGCCTGCAAACCATTTGTCTCCTGCAAAGCTCTTATAAAGGGCTTCCAAAGCATTTGCCTGCGCTTCGTCGTTTTGTGCACCCTCATTTTCTTTCCACGGTTCTGCTCCATTATGATCAACATTGCGGTAGCCGTATTCAGTAAACACAATGGGACGCTGATGCTGCATGCTTATTTTTTCAAGTGCATCATGGTATTTTTTCCAGCTATCCTGTAAAGTATTCACAGAAGGTGTTCTCTCAGATGACAAAGGAAAATAAGCGTCTACACCAATATAATCGAGTTTTTCCCAAAAAGGAACATGCTGGTATTCATCCCAGTTGGCCGCATAGGTTAATTTTCCATGATAGACTTGTTTAATAGAATCTATCAGTGAGTTCCAAAATTCAGGTCTTTCTTTAATGGTAGTTTCTAATTCGGTACCAATGCAAACTAATTCAACCCGTAAACTGTCAGCAATCGTGGCAAAATGAAGCATGTATGCTCGGTAACTGTCTTCCCAAAGCAACCAATCTTTTTCTGTATGTAAAGTAAACGAACCGGTAAAGATGCCATGAGCTATCCATAAGTGTGGCTTTAGCATCACCGATAATTTGTTTTTGTGTGCTAGTTCAATACAGCCAATAACACCCTCATCACTTTCACCCCACCACTGACCCCGATGGTTATATTGGATCACCGGATTTTCCGGTGTGCAAAAGGAATAGGGCATGAGGGAAACATAGTTGGCGTGGATATTGATAATGGGCTGTAGTGCTGTGTCTGTAATTGGTTTAACCGGAGCAACAAGGCTGATTCCCTGAATAAGAAAGCCTGGAAACCGCAGTGCTTCTGGCATACGTTTTTTTTCGACATGATAGCAGCCGGCTGCCTGCAGCAAAAGCACGGTGATCAGGTAAGGCCTAAAGATTTTTAGTATCAATGTTCAATTGTGTGGGTTAGTAATGTATGGTTAGCCGACACGTGGCAACTGATTTTCTGTGAGCATTGGTAACATTCGTTTACCCCCATTATCGCTGGTGAAAATCACCTGCGCTGGATGATCAAAAATAACTTCGCCAATAATAGCAGCATACATGTCTGGATCAGTTGTTTATAATATAGTTACTAACTGCCCGGTAATCGCAACTTTTACCGGGTTGCATCATTTTTTCTCAGCAGCCATGCCTTTGTCCAAGTACGGCGCATCGTCCACCATATTGCAGCCATTATCCATTTTTTAAAGATACTGCCCACTTCATCTTTGCATTGTCCACAACGACAACAAAATAAAACATAAAAAGATGATTACCGTATTTAATGTTCCATCAAGAGATTGGGTAGCGCCAGCCAACCAGGTAATTGTTATGCATATCAAGGAGCAAAAGTGTGCAATTGCAGCGGGTTGTTATATCTCATGGGATTGCTGCATTGCAGTGGAAACTTCAGGATATATGCACCCAGGTAATGGTATTCGATGCTTATTAAAAATCCTCCATCAATAGAGTAGCTTTACACAATGGACGACCAGTCACCCAAACCCGCACGCCGTATTCGTTATAAAGGAACGCACCCAAAATCCTTTACAGAAAAATACAAAGAGCAACAACCTGAATTGTATTCAGCCGATGTTGCAAAAGTACTCGGGCAGGGACGAACACCCGCAGGCATGCATCGTTCTATTTGTGTGAACGAGATCATGGATATTCTTAAACCAATGACCGGAGAGATCGGCCTTGATGCAACACTCGGTTATGGCGGGCACAGCGAAGAATTATTAAAACGTTTACAACCCGGTGGCATCTTATATGCTGTTGATGTCGATCCTTTTGAATTGCCGCGTACTAAGGAACGGCTTGCTGCATTGGGTTACGGACCCGAACAGGTAGTAATCAAAAAAATGAACTTTTCCGGTATCGACCAAATTGTTTCAGAAGCGGGTTTGTTTAATTTTGTATTGGCTGATCTTGGTGTTTCATCCATGCAGATCGATAACCCTGAAAGAGGCTTTTCATTTAAAGTTGAAGGGCCTTTGGATTTACGCTTAAATCCATCAAGCGGAAAATCCGCAGCGGCTCTATTAAAAAATATTTCGCCTGAAAAGTTAGAAGAGCTGTTTATTGAAAATTCAGACGAACCACATGCCAGATTGATTGCGGAAGCCATTGTAAAAAATATTGCAAGAGGAATAGCCATTACAACTACCACACAATTACAAAGGATCATTACGGATGCAATGGTGTCGGTTTCGAAAAAAGACCATAAGGAAGAAGTAAAGAAATCCTGCCAGCGCTGTTTCCAGGCATTGCGTATTGCAGTGAATAATGAGTTTGGTGTACTTGATAAATTTCTTGAAAAACTTCCCGTATCACTTGCGCCAGGCGGACGTGTAGCCATTCTTTCTTTTCATTCGGGTGAAGACCGCCGCGTTAAAAAATCATTTCAGCAATTTTTCAGGGAAGGAGTATATAAAGATGTTGCACCCGATCTTATCCGCCCGTCTGCAGAAGAATGTTTTGCCAACCCGCGTGCGCGCTCTGCTAAGTTGCGTTGGGCATTAAAAGCATAAGCATAGCAAGGTTTAGTTTTACAGATGTGTAATTTTTATCGATAATGGCCCGGCTGCCAATATTCAAATCTATTCTTTGTTAGCAACCGTTTGTTCTACAATAGCATGTATTTTTCTGTCAAGGTCGTTTGCGGCTGATTCAATCATGAGTAACCGTTCTTTGTCTGCCATGTAATTATCGGCTTTAATCGTATTAACCAGTCCCATGATAGAGGTTAAAGGCTGCCTTATATCGTGCGATTGTATTTGTGCAATTTTACGTAATGATGCGTTTTGTTTTTCTATCTCGGCAACATGTTTCATCAATAATAGTTGAGCAAGTTCCAGTTCCATGAGGAATGTAACCTGTCTTGAAAGGACCGTTAAAGTTGTTTGTTGCAATTCTGTAAGGCTATTCGGCTTTCCATCAAACAGGCAGAGTGTACCCAACTTAAGCCCGTTTTTTACAATTAAGGGGGCTCCGGCATAAAATCTGACGTTAGGAGATTCATTTACCAATGGATTATCATCAAAACGACTGTCTTTTGTTGTGTCATTAATAACAAGTAAATCATCCTGCTGAATGCTATACTGGCAGAAAGAGGTTTCCCTTGGCATGATATCCAGCGCGAGCCCGGTTTTCACTTTCACCCAATTCACTTCTTTATCCAAAAGGGTGATAAGTGCAACAGGTTTTTCGCACAATTGTGCCGCGAGATTTACTATATCCTGAAATTCCTGTGTTTTGTCAAATTTAAGCTGGAGAAAATTTTTGACGGCTTCTAACCTTTCGCTTTCATTATTAATCATATAAGCAGGGTTTATTTTATCAATAGGATTAGCCAATTAGAAGGTAAAATAAGATAAGGAGTAGATTAATACCAAAGTATTTATTGACTTTATAGTTGGGAGTTGTTTTGACTTTTAATCTGAAGCTTTTCATTCAGGCATTGGCATTTTCTATCATTGTCTTTCTCCCATACAATACCAATAACACATCTGATAAAAGAAGTATAAAAAAGACATTTAGCTCATGTAAATATGAGTAGCTTTTTAAGATAAATGAAATTAAAGAATACAGACCGCCACGCGTATATGGTAACATAATAAAGATGCAATTATCTAAATCTAATAACTTACATAAATCCTGTTATTAATTATATGTTTCACATATTACTACAACTGTAAAGATGGCTTTACTTAAATTGACCTAAACAATCAATGGATAGCTTTTGTAAAGTAAACTAACCGCTAATCATAAGTTTTCAGCTGTTAGGATTTGACGGAATAGCCACTGTGCTGCAAATACAAGCTTTAGTCTTTTGTTGACTGGATTCTTTGGTTTACAGTATCAGCATCTTTTGTAACTTCGTTCCTTGCTATATCCAGCTGGCCGCTATCCGCTTTATGACATTGTTGGTGACACCATGAAAGTTTGAAACTTTTATTAAGTTATTTGGCAATTAAATAATCTGTATTGACAACTAAATAAGTAGATGCAGAGTAAATAGTCAAAATCAAATAAAATGATGAAAATAAATTGCCTTTTAATGTGGTTTCTGATAATACCTCTGATATGCTGTGCACAGCAACAAGGCGTTAATTCTTCAAACAACACGAATTCATTTTTTGCATACAATTTCGGTGGACTTGAAGATATGAGTCCGCAAGAACAAATAAACATGCTGAAGAAAACGGGCTACGACGGAATTTCTCTGCAAATGGAAAAAGTAGCACACGTTGCGCAGTTGAGTAAGTTTATCGAACTTGTTACTAATACCCCTCATTTTAAAATTTACTCAGTTTTTGTTCGGTATAATTTTAACGATCCCGAAGAAGATAAAAACAGGTGGAAAGCAGTGGTTGATTTAATTGGGAATAAAGAAATTGACTTATGGTTTATTTTCGGAAAAACAACCCCTGATGCAAACGATTCCCTGGTTGAAGCAATTTTGAGAAATGTTGTGAACTATGCTGCATCGAAAAAAGTAAAAGTTATCCTCTATCCACATAGTTGGTGTTATTTTTATTCGGCAGAACAATCCTTACCGATGGTCAAAAAAATCAATCATCCCAATTTAACATTAGCAGTACATACCTGTCACGAGTTAAAAGCAGGAAACGGAGATAGGCTGGATGCGGTAGTGAACAACGTAAAAGAATACATAGGCGCCGTTACGATTGCTGGTGCCGCTGCAGAACCCGATGCAACCAGTAGGCGCACTATGGATCGAACTACCATATTACCTTTGGAAGATGGTGTCTATGACCTTGCTCCATTTTTAAAGGCACTTAAAAAAATAAATTATAAAGGTCCTGTTGGCTATATAAACTTTGGGTTTGATAAAAAACCTGAACAATACCTTCTAAAATCTATGAAGGAATGGAAAAGACTACAGGGTAATTATTTAAATTATTAGCTATGAACTTACTAACACTTATAACACTAGCCTTCATTGTAACTCTTTCTGGAAATGGGGCACAGCCAAATGACAACACGTATGACGCGCCAGATCAAGTAATTTGGCATGCACCTTCAAAAACCTGGTTCGTCTCTAATTTAGGTGGAGGTGTATCATTAGCTAAAGATAGTTACGGATGGATTTCAAGAACCGACGAGAAGGGTAATGTCATATCTCCTTTTTGGATTGGCAAAAAAGAAGGCATGCATGCGCCAAGTGGGATGGCAATTACCGATGAGTTTTTATATGTTGTAGATAGAGATGGTGTTTATGAAATTGACATTGTTCATCAAAAAATTTCAGCATTCTATTCAATACCTGATGGCAAGTTTTTGAATGATATTGCAAGGGCATCCAACGGTGATTTATACGTTTCTGATTTTTTCGGCAATAAAATTTATATCATACCAGTAGAAACCAAAAAGCCTGAGGTATGGTTAGAATCAAATAGATTAGAAGCTCCAGACGGTTTGTATATGGAACAAAATTCTTTAATCGTGGCATCATGGGGTGTTTTATCTGAACCCGGAACTTTTAATACTTCGAAATTAGGAGACTTATTACAAATAGATTTAAAAACAAAAAAAATATCACCTTTGATAAAACAAGTTGGAAACCTGGAAGGAATTGCCAAGGCAGGGCGCAACTATTACATTACCGATTGGGCTTCCGGAAAACTATTAAAAGTAAATCCGGTTGAGAAAACTGTTGTAGATTTCATTTCAGGCCTTCGTAACCCTACAGATCCCTATTACAGTAAAGAATTGCAAATCTTAGCTGTGCCTCAACATGGAACCAATCAGGTACTTTTTATAAATATTCCAGAGTAAACAATAATGAACTAACTATTTGCAACATAATATCGTGTAGCCGAAAGCCCCCATAAATTTTCTTATGTATTTTTAAAAGAATAAACCCTTGTTTCTAATTATACCGGTTTACAGCAAAACTGGCAGATATCAAACTAAAAAAACCGCCGAAGCGGTTTTAATTCACAGTATTTCTACTAATAAATATTAGTTATCTTTTTTTCCATGGCTATTTCCATGTCCTTTTCCTTCATGGTCATTACCGCCCCTTCTATTGCGATTTCCATTTTCGTCCTGCTCGTTATCTTTTCTGCTATTCCAATTTCCATTACCCTTATTATGTCCTGGTGCATAATCCTTAGCTGATCCACCATAGATCTTTTTAGCCTGTCCTGGAGGAAGATTATTTCTATTATTATTACCTCTTCTATCGGTATTAACAGGGTAATTTCTGTTTGGATGGAGAATGCCGTCAATAGTTCTGTTTATACCTCTGGTATTTCTAGTTGAACCATTTGGATAAACAATAGTTCCATTTGGTAACTTCCTGGAGCCGTCTCCATAGACAATAGTACCATCAGGAAGTCTCTTTTGAGCAAACCCAGGTGTTATACTCGCAAGTAATACGAAGGAAAAAACTGCAATGATAAAGTGAATGTGTTTCATGTTGAGGTATTTTAGTTATTTATAGTTATTCAATTACCTTGCCAGATTGCAAAATCCCCGTTTTTACTTATGAATTTCTGTCTCCACAGGGTGTCACCCTTAAAAGTTAAATCAGCATTATTAAAACTTGCCCTTTGATACTGCTCCAAAAAAGCGGGGTGTTCCCCGCCGGGTCTCGCGATAGCTGACCCGGCGTTCACGCATAAGGCATTTCTAAGTAATAGCATCAATCACGGAAGTTAAATCAATATCCTGTAGTTCCATATAAGTCATCACAGGGTATATCCCTTGTTGCCCCATATAATAATATTTAGCCGAACTATGTGCATACTCTTCGGGTACTTTTACAAGGCCCGCTTTGCAGGGATTTAAATGCATATAATCAGCTTTCTGTTTCATAAAGGGCAGGCTGAGACATTCTTTCCAGTCAAAGGAAGGTTGAAACACAGCATGCTTCTGTTTCTGTAATTTTTCTGTTTTAGACAGATAAGATGCCAACTGTTCAAGCATCTCCTTATTACCCTGCGCTTCCAGTTTATTAACCAGCTCATAAGCCATAAATCTTTTTCCATTGGCGATAATGGTATTAATCGACTTTTGGGAGGTTCGAAAACCAATCAGTACATGAACATGATTGGACATGATCACATACCCGGCGATACAATGACCCTGTGCTTTGAGGTAATCAAACCATCTATATACTACATCATACCCATTGGTTACCCGGAACAGGTGTAACCACCTGGCACAGGTAAAAGTGATAAAAAATACACCATTGGGTTCTGTTATTTTTTTTCTAACACTCATGATTGTTTGCAAGATATTTTGAAAACCAAAACAGTTTGTTGCGGTTTATACCTGTTGCTTTTCTCATGGCTGTTCGTAGGCGGGAACCGCCGGGTCAGCTATCGCGAGACCCGTCGGGGAACACGCCGCTTTTTGTGTAACGGCGTGATGGTGTAGCTTAATAATGCTGAGTTGATT
>JBBRHM010000074.1:0-17137 GCA_038222655.1 Chitinophagales bacterium
GGATATTTCCCTGACACTGATCATATCGCTTTACTGAATACGGATTTATTTAATTCAGAACGGTTACGTTGTAAGTAGAGGTCAAACGCACTGCATACATTACGGATAAAGAAGTGCCCTTTGTCGGTGAGGGTTACATGCTGTTTATCATATTCAACCAGCCTATCACTTACCATTTGTGCCAATAAGGGAAAGGTGTAGGTTTCCAGCAGAGATAGGTGTTCGGGATGAAATGCTGTGGTTCCTTTACAGGCAATATCCTTAATATACCGGCCGAAAGCAATATCCTCACTGTTTAGAAAATAGCCGCGCTTAACGGCAAGCCTTCCCTCATTGAGGGCAGTATAATAATCGTGCAAGGTTTTTTCATTCTGTGCAAAAACATTTCCTATATCGCTGATGGCCGAAACGCCCAATCCCAGTAACAGGTTACTGTTCCGGGTGGTATAGCCCATAAAATTTCTATGCAGCCTGCCCTGCTCCCGGGCTATATACAGCTCATCATGGGTCAGGGCAAAATGATCCATACCAATATCACTGTACCCGTTAGCCAACAACAATTCTTTTCCTTTCAGGTATAGTTGAATTTTTTCTTCTGGTCCCGGTAACTGTGATTCATTGAACAATCGCTGCATCTTACTGGTCCATGGAACGTGGGCATAACTATAAAAAGCGATTCTGTCGGGCTGAAGGTTAATAACCTGGCGAAAGGTTCTTTCCAGACTTTGAACTGTTTGCAAGGGTAGTCCATAGATAAGATCAAAATTCACAGAAGTGAACCCTGCCGTCCTGGCCTCTTCAGTTGCGCGTTTCACATTTTCCAGCGGCTGGATTCGGTTGATGATTCGTTGAACGTCCGGGTCAAGGTCCTGCACGCCATAGCTGATGCGGCGAAAACCAAGCGAAGACAGCATTTCCAGATGTTCCGGGGTGGTATTGTTAGGATGGCCTTCGATGCTAAACGCATGCATGGGATGTACAATGCTGTTCTTAAGTAATTCTTTTATAAGCCGCATCAGGTTCATGGGCGAAAAAAAAGTAGGCGTTCCGCCGCCCAGATGTATCTCCCTGATCACTGGTGTCTGGATCATCAGTTTCCGGTAAAGTTCCCATTCTTTCTCAATGGCCTGTAAATAGCGTTCTTCTACTTTATGATTAGTCGCTATTTTTTTATTGCAACCACAGTAAGTACATAAGGATTCACAAAAGGGAAGGTGAACGTAAATGCTCATTCCTGTCGAAGCATTATGTACCGAAAACTGTTCGGCAAATAACTTTTGCCATCCTGCCACGTCTATCTCGTTTTGCCAGAATGGAACGGTGGGATAACTGGTATATCGTGGAACAGGTTGATTGTATTTCTTTATCAGCAAGGGATCAAATACTATTTCATTTATCATACATCAAAAGTACCGGGACAGTCATTTATCGCGTATGATTTAGATTACCAGTCAATAAGATATTAGTCAACTTACATGCAGGCTTGTATGGAAATGTCTGAGACCTGTGTAATTACGCATATTGACAAAAAACAGATTTCCCTAAATCCCTCAAATCATCCTTCCATGATCTAACAGCAGGTACGGTTTAAACAGACTGAAAAACATTTAATACCCTCTATTTTCATGGTTTTATGATTGTGGTCATAAATCAATACCGGCATCAAAAGTAATTTTGTGTACCGGGTTTTAAAAGCATCCGGGCCATATGAAAAGACAAATATGTTTTTTGATGATTGTTATGCTCTCAGTTCAGTTTTTATCCTGTAATGATACTGGTCAAAAACAAGCCAGAACGGAAGCATCTACACAGGATGCAAAGGGACAGTCAGCAGTGGTTGATGATGCCTCACAAAAAAATGTTGTCCAGGTAGCTGTTGCCAGCAAGGATCACACGACCCTTGTTACTGCTATTAAGGCTGCTGGCCTTGTAGATGCTTTAAGCAATGCAGGGCCATTTACGGTGTTCGCACCAACCAATGAAGCATTTGCACTCTTGCCTGCAGGCACAGTTGACGGATTATTAAAACCAGAGAAGAAAGAAACACTTACTGATATCCTGCAATATCATGTTTCTGTAGGTGTATTTAAAACCGAAGCGATGACAGATGGGCAAATTATCGGGCAGGTGAATGGTGACAATATCACCATCAGTAAGAAAGATGGGAAGGTTATTATTAATGGCAATACTTCAATAGTAGCAACAGTGCCTGCCTCAAATGGAATTATTTATGTGATTGACAAAGTGTTGTTGCCACCAGTCAAAAAATAATCTTGTATGTATTAAGAAGCTGTTTGAGTTATTAATACAAAGTAAGTTATGAAAGCATTTTTCACCACAGATACACAGATTTTCACAGATTTTTTCTGTGCTAATCTGTGGATCTGTGGCAATGGTTTTAAAATATAATTAACTCAAACAGCTTCTAAAGAGCATACAATAAATTACTTCACATTTTTATGTTTTCATGAAATTTATAAATTATCAATTTTTAATTCTTGTGTTTAATATTTCTGCCTGCAAGATGGCAGATATTTTTAGTGCCCGTTGTTTGGCCAACAATGCTTTCCCACCGCTGAAAAGATCATCGACGGTTGATATAAAAAGCTGGTTCCATTGTTGAAAGTGCTCCATTTGCAATGGCATTACTTTATGCAGGTGTTTATGAAGATCCATTGGGTTCCCGCTGTAGCTTCCAGAATATAGTAATGCATTCTCCCAGAAGTCGCACATAACAGGCAGGTGTTTTTCCCAGTTAACCCTGGCGATGTCTGTGAATACCGGCCCGATAAGGGCATCTGTTTTAACCCTGTCATAGAAGGTGTTTACAAGGAGTTCAATATCTTTTCGGGTAGCAATATCTTTTTTCATGCTCAGCTTTTTTCTTCTAATAACACACCAACTTGTGCCAACAGAGCGGCTGGGCAATGTTGCTGTATCAACGGGAACAATAACCGTTCTTCTTTACGGATATGATTATTTAATAATTCCCCAAGACTGTTCATCATTTTCACCGTGTCGTGCGGCTCAGTAAGTAAATGGAACCTACTTGAAAGATCCCGATGCTCTGCAAGCAACTCATTTACCAGTTTTTCAACATCAGGATGAATCATTTTCACAAGAGCAAATACTGCTTCTTCTTTTTTAAAATGTGTCTTCAGGTCTTTTTCAAAAAAAAATGTTGCATAGATGACTTTCTCTTTCGCAGTTTGGGGCAAACCCCTATAAACCGGCGCATCCTTTTTTAAGAGTTGCGCGAGTATTAATGCGGGATGGTGTTCGCGGGATAGTGGTGCCAATGCTTCGTGTCTTTTCATACTAAAGGTCTTTACGATTGAATCTGCGAATAGAAAACCAAAGAGGCAGCACCGCCCAAAGCAGCAATACAAAAAAAGATAGTCCCATCCCTGTTTGTGTGCCGAAGAAATTTTTGAAAACGGCACCGGTATAACCCATCAATGCAGATACATCCATTTTTAGAAGGATCATGATTCTCCCAAGATCAAGCGGGTTTAGCATACTTACCCCCACCATTATTTTTTCAACGGGGTAATCTGAAAACTGGAATAACAAAAACAAAACAAATCCATCAAATAAAAGTGAAAAATAAAGCCAGAGAAGAATAGCCACACCAATCCCTTTTGCCTTGTCTCTTGTTTTCACTGCGGCTAATAACGCAATTGACACAAAAATGACAGACAGCAATGCCCCAATTAAGATCATAATGAAGCCGATAATATCAGCCTGATAAATTAGTACAGGGATACCCGCACCGACTAAAAACGCCAAAGTCATGGAAGAAGCTAGTCCTGTGAAAAGACTCATCCAGATGGTTTTACGTTTCAGCGGCTGACTAACTAATAATTCTATGAACTCTGCACTATTATAAACATAGATTGTTGAAAAAATAATGCTTACCAATGGCACAATGATAAGAATGATATTCAACAGGCCGAGTAGTCCTTTTGCGGAATTGTCTTCGAGGCTAAAGATGCTGAAAGAAAGTACCAGCAGGAATAAAGTATAGGCCAGTATGATCTTATTGCGTAAGATGTCAATGATCACATATTTGATTACCTTTTTCATTAGCTTAATTATTTTGCATAATCTGTGCAATAGCTTTTGCCAGCTTAACCTGGCCAGTATCCTCTCTGAGTTGCCCGATGGTTTTATGAAAACAAAGGCAACCATCCTGCATATAAATTACCTGTGTTACCAGATCATCGAGCTCACTCAGAATATGTGAAGTGATCAATACCAGTTTGCCATTCTTTTTTTCTGCAATGATTTTTTCTTTAAGTATTTCAGAAGCCACCGGATCAAGGCCCGCGGTGGGCTCGTCCAGTATTAATACTTCAGGATTAAATAAAAAAGAAAGTGCAGCGCTCACTTTTTGCCTGGTACCACCTGATAAAGTGCGAATACGTTTCTGCATAAGTGGCTCCAGGTTAAAAAGACCGACCAGTTCTTCATCTAACAACCGGCCTCGTTGGGTTTTCCTGATATCTTTCATCATATCCAGTACCTGCCTGATGCTCATATTCTCAGGGTAACGCCCTGTTTGAGGCATATAACCAATCCGCGATCGATAATGCCAGTCATTTTTAATGTTGCTGCCGTTGAACGTAATAAACCCGCTATCACTTACCACCATGCCGAGTATGGTTTTTATAAAAGTAGTTTTGCCGCTTCCATTAGGACCGATCAATGCAATGCATTCGCCCTTGTTACAGGTAACAGAGAAATCATCTAAGGCAATCAGGCTGCCAAACCTTTTGGATACATTAGTTGCAATAATCATAACCGTAAGGGTTTCATCAGGGGATATGCGTCTTTAAAGTTCTCGGGAGTAAGAGAGGGTAATACTTTTTCTGTTTTATCAAGTAGTGTAGTAATAAAACTTCTGAACAGCATCATAGCCGGGGGATTCTTTTCTACGATCATTGAAAACATGCTTACCGGCCGGTAGGGTATATCACCAACCTTATCCTTATTAATATCATACCCCTCATACTTATCCCAGTAATTACCATTGAAGGTGTTTAATACTAGTGTACCGTTGGTGGCAACATCAAATGTGTTACCGATAAAATTATTAGCCGTAACTATTATGTCCATACAACTGGCCTGTATTTTCATGCCCCAACCGTTTTGCTGCAAAATATTATTGTTCATCTGAATCCTGCTGGCGCCTTCCATAAAGATTCCGATGGTATTTTTTACAAACCGGTTATTTTCTATATAACTGTCTGATATCTCTTTTAGAAGAAGGCCATAAGAACCATCGCCCCAGTTTTCTTCAAAATAATTGTGGAACATCTTTACACCATGCGAAAACATGACCGATACACCCGCACCATTATTTTTAAAAATATTGGCGATATAAGCATCATTGCTGGAAAACATGAAATGTAACCCGTATCTCATGTTCTTTTCTGATACGTTGCGCCAGATAACGGATTGCGTTACAAACTCAAAATAAATCCCATCCCGGTGGCCGGTAATGGTATTGCCGATGATTCGCATACTATCGCTCTTCCAGCAGTGAATGCCATTGCCACTTTGCTGTTCTTCTTTTACCGAAGCGCGTATCCGGTTATTTTCTATAGTGCAATTGATCCCGTGCTGTGCGTAAATACCAAAAAAATTATCTTCCAGTATGTTATCTTTTATCAGCACATCATGGCAGCCGTAAATTTTTATTCCTGCAAAATCTTCCATACTGGATATTCCGGAATGTATGATGGTAAATCCTTTGATAGTGACGCCGGAAGATTTTACAGATACAACTTCATATTTATGTTCGCCATCCAGGACAGGATAGCCGATCCCAATAAGCATTACGGGTTTATTTACAAGCAGATTCTTTTCGTGGTAAACACCGACGGATACCATAACCGTATCGCCATTCGCTGCATGTTGAAGCGCGTTTTGTATAGAGGAATATTTCCTGCCTTTCCCAACCTGGATCACGTTTGCCTGCACGGATGTGAAAAAACAGATCTGTACTAATATGAATAAAAACCTTGTCACTGTTTTTCAATTTCATTCCAGCTGATCCTGTTTCCGCGATACTGTTTTTTTGCTTGTTGTAAGCTATCCAGTTCTTTAAACGCCACAATATTTCCTCCCATGGGTTCTCTCAGGTCATTACTCTGAAGCAGTAAGGCTTCTGATGTATTTAGGAGTTGATGGCCATTGCTGAAATTGGTTAGGTAAGTATTTTGAATGTCGTTACCGGATAATTCTTTTGTTTTCAGCCAGGCGATCAGGCAATGGATGTCATCAAATTTGTAAATCCTCCCTTTTTTTGTTACGATTTCTGCCCCGTAGCGCGGATCACTGATGGTCATTTTGCAGAAGTAACAATTGTCAGATCCCAGTTTAATAGGTTCTGCCCCGGTATTGCAGGAAGTAACAAACGTTAATAGAATAAGTATGAGCCAGAGGTGTGGCAGTGCTATTATTTTTTTCCTGTTGCGTTTCCAGGTGATCCAGATGCAGCATGCGGATACTAATCCTACACCAATAAATAACCAGCCACCCAGGTCTGGTATTGAATAAGCGCCAAAATTCAATAACTGTTTATAGCCGATCAGTGGGGGCTGGTAAGCCATGCCGGGTACAATAATGGCGGCATCAGGATTCAGGTCATGCCCATAATTATACTCCCATCTCCAGAAATCAGCCATGGCCAAAATACCAAAGCATACAAACAGGATAAAGAATAGGTTTAAAAATAAACGCCTGCCGAAAATAGCAACCGATACTGCAAGTAATGCAAAAAAAGTAATGATATAAGGCAGTACCGTGAATTCAATGAAATCATTTGTACGTAAGGTTTTCATACCGATGTAATGGTTGAGACCATTGATAATATCAACGTTACCTGCCAATTTACCGGGATAGATCAATAAGATAAGTCCTTCGGGATATTGAGGAGCGCTCAGTTGTATTTGCCAGAGCGGAACAAATAATACCAATGCCAATGCAGCTGCACAAAGTATCATCAATCCTCTTTCCAGCCCTTTTAAATGATTCTCTTTCATGATCCCTTTATTTATAAAGCCAACAAGCAGGAACATATGTCAAAACATATGTTCCTGCTACAAAAAAATATTTATTGTTTTGCCGCAGCTTCTACAGGTGGTATATTTTTTCCTGTGCTAAACAGCAAAGGCACATTACTGCCAGCGGGTGACACCCTCAGATAGCCCTGCATCTCCTGGTGCAACGCGCTACAAAAATCTGTGCAATAAAATGGATACATGCCTGATTTTTGTGGTACCCATTTTAGTGTTTGTGTTTCGCCTGGCATTATTAAAAGTTCGGCTGTTAATGCGCCTTTAATGGCAAAACCATGTGGCACATCCCAATCCTGTTCCAGGTTGGTTATATGGAAGAATACTTCATCACCCATTTTCACCCCTTCAATATTATCGGGTGTTAAGTGCGAACGGATGGCTGTCATATAAACATCAATACGGTTGCCTGTTCTTGTTACTTTTGTAGTGCCTTCTCCTTTAGAAGCATAAGGATTGGTATTGTCTTCAATTTTATAAAATTTCACAGAATTTTTTCTGATGATATCAGCGGCCACCGCCTGCGCATAGTGTGGTTCGCCAATGGTTGGAAAATCTAAGAGCAATTGCATTTTATCTCCACTGATATCAAACAACTGTGCTGCCTGCGCCAGTTCCGGGCCTGTTGGCAGATAACGGTCTTTAGTAATTTTGTTGTACACGATCACATATTTACCATTTGGTTTTTTTGAGTCACCACCCGGAATACATAAGTGGCCCGGTGAGTAAAAAGTGGGCTGGCGATCAATTATTTTAAGGTCTTTAATATTCCATCTCACTATTTCAGAAGAAACAAACATCGTGGTAATCGCATTACCTCTGCCATCAAATTCTGTATGCAAAGGCCCCAATCCCGGTTTTTTCACTTCACCATATAACGCAGATTCATATTTAATAACAGGTATTCCTTCATAATCGCCTATATAATCTTTTGCTGCAATTGCTGCTTGTATTTTATCAAAACTGAATACAGGGATTAATGCGGCTAATTTTCCGCTTCCAACAATATACTCACCTGTGGGATCAACGTCGCAGCCATGCGGGGATTTAGGACAGGGAATAAAGTAACAGATATCTTTCAGGTCTTTTACATCCAATACTGTTACCTCTGTTCTTATTTCAGATGTGGCAGTGTGTGTTTTTTCGTCATATACATTGTGGGCGTAACGAACAGTTTCCTTTTTTCCTTTACCGGCTTTCAGGTATTCTTCTGCTTTTTTCCAGTTAACAGCCATGATAAAGTCTTTGTCTTTTTGCGATGCATTTACTTCCAGCAAAGTATTGGCCTGTTCTGTATTATAACAGCTGAAGAAAAACCATCCATGCGATTTATTTTTACCTGCATGACTTAAATCGAAATTAACGCCGGGGGTTCTTAATTGAAAAGCAATATCCATTTTACCTGAGCCCTTATCAACACTGATAAAACTGATCGATCCTTTAAAATTTTTTTTATACGAATTAATCGGCACATCCCCATTTGCATTATCGGGCGGTACACTGAAACGGGTACCGGCAACTACATACTCGGTATTTTCTGTAATAAAGGGAGAAGAGTGGTTGCCGGCGCTATTTGGTATTTCTAATATTTCTGCTGTATGAAAAGTAGTTAAATCCAGTCTTGCTACACGGGGGGTGTTATTGCCATTAGCAAATATCCAGCGGCCATCTATCTCACCATTAGTTTGCGAAAGATCCATGTGATGTAAATCATCCCATGGTACAAAACCATTTGAGGTATTTAACATTGGTTTGGTTTCTTCGTTATAACCATATCCTTTTTCAGGGTCAACAGAAAAAACGGGTACAACCCTTAGCAAACGGCCTGACGGTATTCCATACACACTCATTTGCCCGCTAAAGCCGCCCGAAACAAAATTGTAAAATTCATCATACTTGCCGGGAGCTACATACGTTTTAGCAGCTGCATCTGTACTTACAGCATCTCCGGCGTTCTTAGGCTTACAGGCAACCATTGCTAAAACAATACCACAGGATATTGCAACAAGCATTTTTACGCTATTATTTTTCATATTGAGTTATTTTAATTTTGACTGGTAAAAAAGAAGCAGTATTATTATTTTCCACTGTCATTCTTTCTCATAAATTCTAATAATGCACGGGCATCGGTATCGCTGAGATTTTGGTTAGGCATTCGAACCAAACATATCTCCAGTTGCGCCTGCGCTTTGGGATCTTTGTTAAGCATTTCATCTGTATTAGTAATAAAATTCATGATCCACGGAGCTGCGTGCCGTTCAGTAACCCCTTTCCAACCTGGCCCTACCAGTTTTTCACCGGTCGTCTTATGACAACTGCCGCACTTTACCGAATATATTTTATTGCCGTTACCTGCCATGGCATCATCAATATTTGCACTTACTTCAACTGATTTGAATTTGCCTTCACCGCGATTGGGGTCATAAGAAGGGTTAGCTGCTGATGCACCTGCATTAGCAATAGGTGGTAAGGTGCCTGGATGACTACCGCCACCACAGGCAGCTACAACAATGGCAAGTATTCCAATAAACATCATTTTTTTCATGGTATTACTTTTTAGAAGTTTAGATTATATACTGCAAGAGTACATATACCCTCATCCTTATTTTATGCGTTGAATCATAAAGACAGAGAGTTGCTAAGTTTTAAAGTCATAAAGCAGGAGTATTATACCTGGTATCTACTGCAAAAAAAATCTTCGTTTACCTATTTGCGGTTATTATGTGTGAAATATGTAAGTATTTCCCCAAATTCTATAATAGCTTCTCTAAAAAATATTTGAACTTCCGATATTGTAATCCTACTCTTTAAAAGTGGAGAATTGCGGCTGCCAGGCAATTCTTAGTATCATAAATCGATACACACGAAAGCTTAACATAGTTCCTAAGACATTTGCTGATATACATATGATGTAAATCATGTTTGCCGTTGTTGAATATCATGATTTCAAAAGTGAGTTACAGATAGTTTTATGCGGGATTTATCAACTTAAAAAAAGCCTTTATGACCATTGATATCAATACCTTACTTGCCTGGGGAGGTACTTATAAAAAAGTGCCTTCCGGTGATACTATTTTCAGAGAAGGAAATATCTGTTCATTCTATCACCAGTTGGTGAGTGGAAATATACGCTGGATAAATATCAATGATGATGGGAAGGAAATATTACAGATCATGATTGAACCGGGCGAAGTTTTCGGCGAACTTCCCCTGTTTGATAATGGTGTGTTTGCTGCCACCACCATTGCCAATGAAGACTCAGTTATTATACGTTTGAGCAAGGTTACCTTCCATCAGCTCCTCAAAGAAAACCCAGAGATCCATTTTACTTTCAGCAAACTTTTGGCAGAACGGCTACGCTTTAAATTTATGATCGTACGCGAACTGGCCAACCATAATCCGGAACATAGTATCAGCAGCCTTTTTACCTATTTTAAAGACACAAAAAAAAATATCTGTTCCGATTGCAACCGTATTAAACTCACCCGCCAGCAAATTGCCGATATGACTGGTCTAAGGGTGGAAACGGTAATCCGTGCAATCCGGAATATGCACAGGAAGGGCGAAGTACTGGTTGACAAAGGCAAAGTATATTGTTAACTATGATTGAAATCATACAGGTGTTGGTTTGAGTAGTATTATTTTGCTGTAAACGGTTCTTTATGGTTCCCCGACTTTTTCAATGGCTCAGGATATCTCTCTTTAATCTCTTAGTAGTAGCTTGTTTAGGTTTTATTTTACGGTATAAGATCGCCTTTTCACTTCCCTTTATTGATCAGAAATATTTATTGCATGCACATTCTCATTTTGCATTCACAGGTTGGATAACACAGGCATTGATGGCTTTAATGGTAGCATGGATATCAGAGCAAAAAAAGATTGATCTGTTTCCCAGGTACAGGTGGTTGTTATATGCAAATCTTTTTACTGCCTATGGAATGCTGTTTAGTTTTCCTTTTCAGGGGTATGGTTTTTTTTCAATTTTATTTTCAAACCTGTCAATTTTTACTTCCTGGGTATTTACCGTATACTTTTGGAAAGATCTTAACCGGCTTCCTGAAAAAAATGTATCAACCTATTGGTTTAAAGCGGCACTTCTATTTAACGCCTTATCTGCACTTGGTACGTTTGTACTTGCGGGTATGATGGCCAACAAAATCATTCATCAGAACTGGTATCTGGCTGCGATTTATTTTTTCCTGCACTTTCAATACAATGGCTGGTTCTTCTTTGCCTGTATGGGTTTGTTTATTGACAAGTTCATTTTACTGTATGCTGCCGAAAAAATGATGAAATGCATTTTCTGGCTTTTTGCTGCAGCCTGTCTGCCCGCATTTTTCTTATCGGCTTTGTGGTTACCTATGCCTTTATGGCTTTATCTGATTGTTATTATTAGCGCTGTCTCACAGATAGTCGGCTGGATATTATTGGTGCGTATTCTTGTCAAGCAAAAAGAAAAATTACTGGCTTCCTTAACTATTCATGCAAAATGGTTGTTAACCCTTTCTGCGCTTGCGTTAACAGTTAAGCTAATCTTACAGCTCGGATCTACCATTCCTGCTTTAAGTACGCTTGCCTATGGCTATAGGCCCATTGTAATTGCCTACCTGCACCTTATTTTATTAGGCGTGTTTACTTTATTCCTGCTTGGTTATATAATGAATGAAAATATGCTGCCGCTTAACCGTAAGCTTATTTTGGGGATCATTGTATTTACTTCGGGGATACTTTTTAATGAATTATTATTACTGATACAGGGCGTTGCTGCCATCTCTTATGTACCCATCCCATTTATCAACGAATTATTATTATTAGCTGCTGGAATCCTGTTTACCGGAATGTTGTTTATGAATTCGGGAATAAAAAAACAAACCTGAGTTGGATCATATTCTGTTAATGGCAGCGGTCGGAACTTTGAAAAAATATTACTTATGACAAATATTACAACACAAACACTGGCATCCATTGTAACCAACAACAGCCAGGCTGTACCGGTGCTGGAAAAATACAACCTGGATTTTTGCTGTAAAGGAAAGAGAACACTTGCGGAAGCATGCACCGAGAAAGGATTATCCCTCGATACAATCACACGTGAAATAGAGAATCAGCATCAATCTGCGCAAACCGGGCATATGCCATTTACTGAAATGAGTTGTGAGCAACTTATCGGTTATATTTTAATCCACCATCATTTTTATGTAAAACAATCCATGCCTGTCATTGCAGGCCATCTTGAAAAGGTTGCAGCCAAACATGGAACGAAATTCCACTTCATGGTTGAAGTGTACCGCTTGTTTACCGAAATCAGGAAGGAAATGACTGCGCATATGCAGAAAGAAGAAATGATATTGTTTCCACGAATTAAAGAAGCCGAGCAATCATTCCCCAGTCATAAACAAAACGAAATTAATGGGGGGTATATTTCCGGTCCGGTTACTGTGATGATGAATGAACACGATCATGCAGGCAACCTGCTTTACCAGATCAGGCAGTTAACCAACCAGTATCATGTACCCGAAGAAGCTTGTACCACATTGCGGGTATGCTTGGCAGAACTTAAAGAATTTGAAGAGGATCTTCACAAACATGTACATCTTGAAAACAACCATCTTTTTCCAAAGGCATTGCAATTATCAAAGCAATAAGCGCTTTCAGCTGAAGTAGCTGCTAGGTATTTTCAAATCGCCCGGTTACATTTTCCGCTTTTATCCGGTACATTATCAACTTAACACGGTTACTGTCATCTATTTCTCCGGCTTCTTTATGCCCGTTCCCATGAATGGTGCTACTCGTCATTAGAGAAAATACGCGGTTAAAAAGAATATCTCTGGCTTTTACTGCTTCTTTCTCCGATAACTCTTCGAATTCTCCGAAAACCAGCACAGATTGCCAGTTTGCCATATCCGTCATCACCGATACCTCGAAACATACATTTGGATTTTTACGAAGGATAGTTAACTTTTTCCCTTCATTGGTTTGCCCGTAAATGTATTCACCATCGTAGGTGTATGTAACCGTTACGATATAAGGCTGTTTGCCGTCTGTGCAGGCCAATCTTCCCATCACCTGGCTTGACAGTATATTCTCTATCTGGTTTTTGTTTAATTCTCCTAACATATAATTTATTTTGTGGTTTAGATTTTTATTTAATCATATCGCTAATTCATTTCTAATGGCCGCAGCTAACAATCGCTCCGGCAGCTTTTGGCAATTGGGGGCTTATAAACTCAATACCCAGATTCAGTCCGCGAAGGATCAACAGTATGCCGGTAAGTGTAATTAATACAGGTACCGAATTTCTGAAAAGTTTTCGGGTGGTTGGCTTTACCAATTGAGCCACATAACTGAAAACCAGCATAGCAGGCAACGTGCCTGCTCCAAACATAGCCATGAAAGCAATGCCTTCATCCACCTGGTTGAACGATAAAGTGGCTGCAAGCGCCACATATACCATGCCACAAGGAAGCAATCCATTGGCCATTCCCAGCAGTAAAAAACTACCATACCCATTATTATGCTTAAGGATAGTTGAAATAAGTTGCCTGACAGAACTGTAGAATCTTTCAAAAAAAATAAAATGAATACTCTTCTTCTGTAAAAAATAAATCATCGCAAGCAAAAGAATGATACTTCCGGTGGTAATAGAAAACCAATGCTGGAACCCTGCTAAATAAATGCTTCGTCCGGCCAATCCAAAAACCAGGCCCAGTAAAGAATACGTGATGATTCTTCCAAACTGATAAAGCAATAAGGAAAAGAATTTACCCAAAGAAGATAAATGATGTGTTGGTAATACCAGGCTTAAGGGTCCGCACATACCTATACAGTGCAGGCTTCCGGCTGCACCTAATGTAAACCCCGCTATAAGCGCTGTGTATAACATTATAAAACGATGAGTTTTTTTTCTGTGTAATAATATTTACCAGCTGTGTTCCATCCGATCTTTACCGTATAATTCCCCGTCGTCACCTGTTCAGTAATGAGCTGGATGCCATTTGCATCGGTTTTTAATTCAATTTTTTTATCTTTCTGTGCATCACCGGCACAATAAAAAAATATGGACCCGGATACTATACCGTTCAATCCGGCCGGCATTTTTAATGTAATGGTATGGCCCGATTGAAGTAATACAGGCGACCACTCTAAAGCATTGGCATTGGCAGAAGCATCGATCACTTCCTGGTATTTTAATTCGCTTTGATAATACTCTTTATCAACCAGGTCAAATTTCGTGGTGAAGGACCTGTACACGAGATAACTCATCATACAGGCAAAAACAATAAAGGTGTACATCAATTTATATCCCCAGTTCATGCGCATGATTTTGTTTTTAGAATTTATTGAATGGTCCCATAAAAGTGGTTGGTAAAACAGTGAGTAGTTTATCTCCCTGGTAAAGGCCTACACTTAAACTTGTTTTACGCTGGCTAAGCATTTCCTGCGGTAATACAATAAAAAAAGAACCGGTTGCCTGGGCCTCTTTCCGCACCTCAATACTTCTGCCTTCTGCTTCTATGATCCTGCCTGGTGTGTTTAACAGTTTTAATGTTAGCGGAATATCCTTCAACGTTTTATTGATCACCTTAACCGTGTACAGGTTGGAAATACTGTCTTTGCCTCTTTCCTGGTACAGCATTCCTGCAGCTCTCACAATGGTTCCATCCACATTTTTGCGGGTAGTTAACAGAAATGTGAGGAGGCCTGTTAATACAATAAGTAACAGGGTATAAAATTTCATCCTTCCTGTATAATGTAATTTCATTCCATCTGCTATCCCGTTCTCCGAAGCATACCTGATCAATCCTTGCGGTTTTCCTGTGGCATCCATCATCGTATTGCAGGCATCTATACAGGCTGTACATCCCACGCATTCCATCTGTACACCGTTACGTATATCGATTGCAGTAGGACAAACCTTTACACATTGAAAGCAGTCAATACAATCACCGGCTGCAACCGTGTCTACTGCCTGCTTTGTGAACTTAGCCCTTGGTTCGCCGCGTTTATAATCATAGGTAACAAGCATAGAGTTCCTGTCCAGCAATACGCTTTGCAACCGGCCATACGGGCAGATCACTGTACAAACCTGTTCCCTGAAATATGCGTATACCTCATAGAAAATACCTGAGAAAATAAAAATGGAAAAAAGGCCGCCTACATGTTGGTTCAAGGGTTCACTTATGATCTTTCGCAATGCGTCTACACCGATTATATAGGATAGAAAGAAATTGGCAATGATAAAAGCAAGAAGGAAAAAAGAAAGATGTTTGGCCATTTTTTTCACCGCTTTCTTTATTGTCCATTTACTGCTGTTCAATAATTTTTGCTGAGCAGCGTTCCCTTCAATAAAATATTCCAGTTTACGGAAAAGCATTTCCATGAAGATGGTTTGCGGGCATACCCATCCGCAGAAAAGGCGGCCAAATGCTGCTGTGAATAATACGATAAATACAATAAAAGTGATCATGGTAACACCCAGGATAAAAAAATCCTGTGGCCAGAATATCTTTCCTAAAATAATGAACCTCGCTTCCGGGATATTGAACAGGAATAAGGGACGACCATTGACTTTAATAAAGGGTAATGAGAAGAACAAAAGAAAAAAACCGCGGCTCACCCATGTTCGTATCGTATAAAATTGGCCTTTTGGTTTTTGTGCATACACCCATTTTCTTTTACCCTTTGCATCAACAGTTGCCAGCCTGTCGCGAAAAGAAACCTGCTCCTCTTTTGCTATCGCTTCCTGTACCATGGTTTCGTTCATATGACATAATTTATCACCTGTTCATTGAAGCACTCGTTACCGTTTTATTTTGTTTGCCTGTACTATCAGCCGAAAGCTTATTAATAACAGGTTCCTCTTTATACAGATCGCCCTGGGGCGCTTTGGGGTTAGGTGGGTTGGTTCCCTTTAAGGATTTTACATAACTGGCCAGTTGCGCTATCTGCTTATTTGAATAGCTGTTTTGCCATTGCGGCATGGCACCTGATCCATATCGTATCGTTTTAAAAATATTTTTTATGCCCCCGCCGTGCAACCAGTAGTCATCTGTGAGGTTAGGCCCTACATCACCACCGCCGGTTGCCTTGTGACAAGCCACGCAGGTGATGGTAAATATGGTTTTTCCCGAGGCGATATCATCTGGCGAGGTTAATAAAACAACAGTATTTTCGTCAACAGCATCGCCTTTTTTCACGAGGTAGTCTTTAATATCATTATCTGCTTTAATTACCGAGGCCTGGTACTCTTCAATATTGGTAGCGCCTGTATGCGAAACATGAAAACGGTACAGGTAGATACAGGCTATTATAATGGTAAGATAAAAACCATATATCCACCAGGGTGGTAAACGGTTATCCAGTTCGCGGATACCATCATAATTATGGCCAAGATCAATATCAGCTTCCTGTTCCACAGGTTTGAAACGATTGAGTTTTGTCCACCAGTTTATCGATGGTTTTTTAATGGTTACCGGGCTAACCTCTTTTGCCAAAACCATTTTTTCTTCTTTCAAAAAAGATTTGACGTAAAAAAGCATGACCAGTATAACAAGTAGTTCCAGGAAGATCACTGACATGATCATATAAAATGCAAAAGACGACATGCCCGCAATAGCACTTCCGGTAACAGGGGCAGTGGCGGTTTCAAGATCACCCGCCCTCGCACTCATTTCATTTGCCAGTAAAAGAAAAAGGACTAAAGGAATGATCTTTAATCCCTCTTTATTGATTTTTTCTTTTTCTATTTTTGCTTTGGCTGTATATAACAATACATTGGCCAGTATGCTGATGCAGATCAATAATAAGAATGCCAGCACTACCAGGAATATAGCCATTGTATTGTCCATGGAAGAAGGAATGGGCGGACCGGCTGCAAAAACAGGATGTATACCTGTTAATAAAAAAACAAAACAAGCAATACCGATATAATTCAGTTTTTTCATTCTCGGAAACATATATACTACGTTTTTAGATTCTTAATTATCGAGAGGTATACGGCTTATCTCTGCAAAAGTTTTTCGTTTGGTTTTAAAGACCCATACCAGCATCGCCAG
>JBBRHM010000075.1:0-16970 GCA_038222655.1 Chitinophagales bacterium
TTTTGCCGACCTGAAACAAACCCTTTACTTTTTTGTACAGGAAATGTTTGGCAAAGAAGTAAAAGTTCGTTTCCGACCCAGTTATTTTCCTTTCACAGAACCCAGTGCAGAAATGGATATCAGTTGTCTGATTTGTGGTGGGGGGGGTTGTAATATTTGTAAACATACCGGTTGGGTAGAGATATTAGGTAGTGGTATGGTACATCCTAATGTATTAGAAAATTTTGGCATTGATTCCAATAAGTATACAGGCTTTGCCTTTGGTATGGGAGTTGAACGCATCACCCAATTAAAATACCAGGTGAATGATCTTCGTTTGTATTCCCAGAATGATCTTCGCTTTCTGAAACAGTTTACAGGAGTAGTGTAAAAGCATCATCATTGTATGATGTAGAGTAAATATTTTCATGTAAAATGATATTCCTGCTTTCAGCATTTTTACCTCCGCAGGGTAAGTATACAGATTTCTTACTGTTAAAGTTTTGAGTGTTGTTAAGGATGCATTGTTACATAAAATTAATTTTATATTGCACTTATGTATCTGTAGTAGATTATTTTCTTATCTTACCACTTTCGTAATGTATAACACGTGCACATGATTGCTATCCTATTATTTTTTGTAGGTCATTGGTTTCTATCCCTGTTTTTTCACTCCTTTTTCTTACACAGGTTTGCTTCTCATAAAATGTATACGACTACTAAAAATTGGGAACGTACGTTTTATATGATTACCTGGTTGGTACAGGGATCTTCTTTCCTCGTACCCAGGGCGTATGGTGTTATGCACAGGATGCATCATACATACAGCGATACAGAACAGGATCCTCATTCCCCACATTTTTTTAAGGATGTATACCAGATGATGAATAGCACCATTCTGATTTTTCGTGGTTTTTTAACCGGGAAAAATTTACCTGATAAACAATTTACACAAGAATACCTGCCTGTATGGGATAAGCTGGACAGAATAGGCCACCATATTATTACCCGTGTATTATTTGGTGCGGCCTATACAGCTTTCTATGTTTATTTTGCACCCAATGCGTGGTGGTTCCTGTTACTTCCTATTCATTTTATGATGGGCCCCGTTCAGGGCGCCATCGTTAACTGGTGCGGGCATAAATATGGGTACAGTAATTTTGAAAATGGAGATCATTCAAAAAATACGTCACCCTGGGGTATTGTTATGATGGGTGAATTGTTCCAGAACAATCACCATTATGCAAAGACCGATGCCAATTTTGCCAAAAAATGGTTTGAGTTTGATCTTACCTATTTCATTATGTGCGGACTGCACCGTATGCGTATCATCCGCCTTATTCCGGTTGCGGTTCCTGTTATGCAATATCCCGCAGCAGTGGTTGAGGATAATTATTGATTCTGTAGGGAAAGCTTACACAGCCTGATTACTTTTACTAAGTAACAATTCATCATTCATCATGGTTCACGCCACCAAAGGCATTGTGCTACGTACCGTAAAGTATGGCGATACCAGTATTATTACTACGGTGTACACGGAGTTGTTTGGTATACAGAGTTATATTGTAAAAGGTGTGCGTCAAAGCAGTAAAACATCGGCTGGAAAAGCAGGGTTCTTTCAGCCATCGGCTATGCTGGATATGGAGGTTTATCATAACGACCTGAAACAATTACAATTCATTAAAGAATACCAGTGGAGTTATTTGTATGAACATATTCTGTTTGATGTAGTAAAGAACACGGTAGCTGTATACGTTATTGAATTGCTTCAGCACAGTTTGAAACAACCCGAAGCCAACCCTGAACTCTTTTACCTGATTGAGGATACGCTAAAGCAGTTAGACAAAGGAAGTGATACATTAACCGGCAACCTTCCTCTCTATTTTACTTTACATCTCAGCAGCGAACTGGGTTTTCAGATGCAAGGCAATTATAGCCAGCAGACGCCCTTCTTTGATCTGAAGGAAGGGATGTTCATTGCAGAGAAACCCTTACATGTATATTATATGGAAGGATTGCTGGCACAAACCACTTCACAATTGTTAGCGGTGAAATTTTACAATGACCTCGAATATATTTTGCTTAACCGTAATCTGCGAAGAGAATTATTAACGGCCTATCAAACCTATTTGTCTCTCCATATTCATGATTTTGGGGAGATGAAGAGCTTCGCAATATTACAGGAAATACTGGGTTAGTTTACTTCGGTAAAGATGTATGGTTATAGTAATCTTTTCACCATCGTTCCTTCCCCAATTATACCATTTTCTAAATGCTCAATAAGTAATACACCCGGCGTTTTTCCTTTTTCAAAACTCCCTAACCGTTCATTCATCTGTAAAGCTTTGGCACCATTGTGTGTGGCCCATTGTAATAATTCATTCAGCGGTATATGGGGTAAACTACCGCTGATAGTTTTTAATTCATCAAGGATACTTAGATGCCAGTTGCTGGCCAGACTATCAGTGCCAATAACCATTTCAGCATGGTGCTTACGAAACATTTCAATAGGAGGAAATGCATTTTCTATATAGCGGTTTGCATTTACACAAAGACAATAATAACAGGACTGACTAACGACTGACGACTGACGACTGACGGCAACCACATCTTCTTCGCGCATAAAGGTGTTGTGCACCAACACTACATTTTGGGCAAGATCGAGTTTTTCAATATACGATTGTAAACTACTTTTACCAGTAGGTGTAAAGAAGGAAGTATCCATTTGCATCATCCGGTACATACGGTTAAAATCACCCGTGCCGGAAAGAAACAAATCGTCTTCAAAAATGGTTTCCTGGTTATGTATACTGATAGTTTTACCGGAAAAAAGCGGGCGCATTAATTTCCATAAATTATCAGACACGGAATAGGGCGCATGCGGTACCAGGGAGTTTTGAATTGTAAATTGTAAATTTTGGATGTTATGGAAAGCCTGATAAAGCTCCAGTGATTTTTCCCATCTTTTTTCTGCAACAGCCGGCAGCCATCCGCTTACTTCAATAAAATTATAATACGCTATCCGCTGTAATTGTTTTTGCGGCAGGGTAGAGAGATTGTTACAGATATCGCCCACTCCCACAATACCATTGGCAAGCATCTCATTTTCCGCTTCTGTTATAGCAGCGGCAATCTTCTCTTCGGGCAAATGGCGTTCATTAACCACTTTAAAAACAAAATCCACCAAACCGGTATTTTCGGGTACCCGCCCTTTCATGTGGCTCAGTTCAAGGTGGCAGTGGCAGTTAATAAAACCAGGACTAAGTATGCCAGTCAATTGTTGGATATTTTCTCCGCCCGCTTCTTTGTGAATGATGTCTACAATTTTACCCTGTTCATCAGTTACCAGAACAGCATCCGGCCCCAGCATTTCTTTGCCGGTAAATAATTGGGTGGCTTGGAATTTTAAGTAAGACAAAATTTATTGTAGTTCGTATTCTTTAATGAATGCTTCGGCGGGAATACGCAGAATTTTACTAAACTTCCTGATCATAGTTAAAGATAGTACCTGTTTGTAATTCAGCACTTTGCTTATAGTTCCTATAGCAACATAATGATTGCTATGGTTGAAGTGCCATAATCCGCTTGAGCGGGACGCGCTCCCCCAGGATAATAGCAGTAAAACCGGCGGTTTCTTACGAGTAGTATAATAATTGTTCAAAAATATTATTGAAAATCAATCACTTACAAAGGTGCGATGTAAAATAGTTTGGAGAATCTTTGGAAAAATGAATGGGTTGCCCCTACCTTCGCCGTCCATTTAAAATCAGCGGGATAGCGCAGGTTTCATTAAAACAAAAAAATTATGAGTAAACTTCATTTCACCACCAAGCATGCAAACGCGGCTACCGTACAGCACAACTGGTATGTGGTTGACGGTACTAATCAAACCGTAGGACGTATTGCATCAAAGATCGCTTCTGTTATTCGTGGGAAGAACAAAGCTTATTACACCCCGCATGTTGATTGCGGTGATTATGTGATTATTATTAATGCCGACAAAGTTGTTTTTACCGGCAAGAAACTTGAGCAGAAGGAGTATATCAATTATTCCGGATTCCCAGGTGGTAAAAAAGAAGAAACAGCTGAAAACCTGTTGAAGCGCCGCCCGGAAGTAATTATGGAAAGAGCTGTAAAAGGCATGCTTCCTAAAAACCGTTTGGGTCGCAAAATGATCAAGAAATTATTTGTGTATGCCGGTGGTACTCATCAGCACAGTGCACAACAGCCAAAAGAATTAAAATTTTAAACCATTGCTTTCAACGTTAACCGTTAAGCACTAAGTATAATAAAATGGAAAAACAAAAAAATGCAGTTGGTCGCCGTAAAGAAGCTGTTACCCGCGTGTTCATCAGCAAGGGCGATGGTAAGATCACTGTAAACGACAAAGATTACAAAGCCTATTTTCCACTGGTGTATTTACAGAACCAGGTTGAAGCTCCTTTGAAAACGGCTGAGATGACCGGCAAGTTCGATATTGTAATCAACGCACAAGGCGGTGGTTTAAAGGGCCAGGCCGAAGCTGCCAAATTAGGTATTGCCCGTGCACTGCTCGAGGTGAATCCAGATTTCCGTCCTGTTTTAAAAGCAGCCGGTCAGCTGAAACGTGATCCACGTGGTGTTGAACGTAAGAAGTTCGGACACAAGAAAGCCCGTAGAAGCTTCCAGTTCAGTAAACGTTAAAAGCAGTTTGGAGTTTTGAGTTATGAGTTTGGAGTTATTACAACCCCAAATCCAAGCTTCAAAGTCCAAACCTCAACCCTTTTCAATCATTATATAATCATACAAGATGGAAAATAACACTTCGTTACAACAACAACTCCTGGAGGCCGGTGTACATTTTGGTCACCTGAAAAAGAAGTGGAATCCAAAGATGTTGCCTTACATATTTGCTGAGAAAAAAGGTATACACATCATCGACCTTAACAGGACGGTTGATCACCTGCAGGAATCTGCTGCTGCTATCAAGCAAATTGCTAAGAGCGGTAAAAAGATCATGTTCGTGGCTACAAAAAAGCAGGCGAAAGAAATCGTTAGCGAATGCGCAAAGCGTGTAAATATGCCGTACGCCACAGAACGTTGGTTAGGCGGTATGCTTACCAACTTCAACACGGTTCGTAAAAGTGTGAAGAAAATGCAGAGCATTGAAAAAATGCTGGCTGATGGAAGTGCAGAAAGCCTGACCAAGAAAGAGCGCCTTACCCTGACACGTGATAAAGATAAAATGGAAAAAGTATTGGGCGGTATTGCGCAACTGGGCCGCTTACCCGCTGCTTTGTTCCTGGTAGATATAGGTCATGAACACATTGCTTTATCTGAAGCCAAGCGTTTAGGCATTACTACTTTTGGAATGGTTGATACCAATTCAGATCCTAATAAAGTTGATTTTGCTATTCCTGCCAATGATGATGCAACGAAATCAATCGCCATTATTACCAATTATATTGCAGCTGCCATTGCAGAAGGTTTGGCTGAGCGCCAGGCTTCTAAAGATGAAGAAGAGTCTGATGACAGCGGTAATGAAAATGAAACCAAAGCCCGCAGACTTGAGGCAGAAGCCCAGACAGAAGCTGCCCGCGGTGGCAGATCACGCGGTGGCAGTAGCCCTGCTGGTGGTCCGGGTGCAGGTGGCCCTCCCAAGCGTCGTGTTCCAGGCAATCGTCGTCCAGCCGGTGGTGGCGGTGGTGGAAGCAGATAAGACAATCACGCCGTTAAATCAAGCTAGTACTGAATTAGTAATTAGTAATTAGAAATTAATAATCAAAACATTATTAATCACTGGTTAGTAATTACTAATTACTATTTATTAATTACTAATTATAAACTATGTCTACTGTAACAATAACAGCCGCAGATATTAATAAACTCCGCCAGACAACCGGTGCCGGTATGCTGGATTGCAGAAAAGCACTGACTGAGACCAATGGCGATTTTGAAGCCGCTATTGACTGGTTGCGTAAGCAGGGTCAGAAAGTGGCTGCCAAACGCAGCGACCGTGAAGCCAAAGAAGGTGTGATCATTGCGAAAACATCTGCTGATAATAAAACAGGTTTTGTAGTATGCATCAGTTGCGAAACTGATTTCGTTTCAAAAAATGCTGAGTTTGTTGCTTTTGCACAGAGTATTGCAGACGCAGCCGTGGCCAATGATGTAAAAAGTGCAGCGGAATTAAATGAAGTAGTGATTAATGGCGCGAAGGTATCTGATATGATCAATGATAAATTAGCGTCTATTGGTGAGAAAATTGGTGTGGCAAAATTTGAGAGAATTGAAGCGCCGTATGTTGCTTCTTATATTCATGGTGCTTACCGCATGGGTGTGTTGGTAGGATTAAGCAGTGAAGCATCTGATGCCGGTAAGGATGTGGCTATGCAGATTGCCGCTATGAATCCACTGGCAGTTGATGCGGCAAGCATTCCTGCAGAAACCATTGAAAGAGAAAGAGCGATTGTGGTAGAAACCATGAAAGCGGATCCTAAAATGGCAGGCAAGCCCGATGAAATGATTGCCAAAATAGCGGAAGGAAAACTGAATTCATTTTTCAAAGAGCAAACCTTATTGGCACAGGCTTTCGTAAAAGATGGCGGTATGAGTGTGGGTGATTATTTGAAGAGTGTAGGTTCTGATCTGAAAGTGACTGAGTTTAAGAGAGTGGCGTTGGGCTAATTTCTATTAATCTTTTTATATAAAATGGATCAACATAGGTTGATCCATTTTTTTTACGGTAAATACCTGTTTTTGGATCAGATAGAGTGTTGTATTTTTAGGAAAATATTTTATATGGGACTGATACATGCGGATGTTGAGTTAATTAACGTTGAAGACATTGGATTGGTCAGGCGCGGCCACATGGATATTGATGAGATAAAACGCATAAGTATAAACATATTGGTTGATACAGGTTCTTATATGCTTGCCATCAATGAAAACATACAGGCGATACTTCAATTGCCCGTAACAGATAAAAAGAAAGCGCAGCTTGCCAATGGCGAAAGCATTTGGTGTGATGTGGTTTCACCGATTGAAATACGATTCAAGAACAGGAGAAGTGTCTGCAGCGCAATGGTATTGCCCGGAGATGCTGAACCCTTATTAGGCGCTATTCCCATGGAGGATATGGATGTTATGATCAATCCCTTGCTGCAGGAATTAATTGTAAATCCTGAAAGCCCTGATTATGCTATGATGTCGATGAAATAAAATTTATAAAAAGGGAGCGTATTGCGCTCCCTTTTTTATGTTGCTTATACAGGAATAAAACGATACAAAAAATAGAATACCAGGTCAGAAGTATACACAGCAAATAACGAAAGCACCACTGCAACCAGGAATTGTAATTTTTTCGATTCTGCAGGGCGGTACACTTTCTGAAAACTATATATGATCCATATACCGGCAAGTATGAATACGACGAGATAAAAATCATTAATAGCGCCAGAGGTAAAGGGTAGCTGTAGCAGCTGAAAAACAAAAGTGGTCAGTTCCATTGCTATGGCTACAATAAAAGTAAGCGTGGTTGCATACAGGACGGCTACCCAGCTTTCTACGAAAGTGTTTTTTGTTTTCCTGAATATAGCCCAGCCTACTATAATGACCAAAACAGGCGCCTGTACGAATATATTGATAAGGTTTTCGAAATCTAAAATATGCTGATTTTTAGGCCCACTCCATAGTATCCGGAAAGCAGGCGTTGTTTTTTGGAATTGATACATATCCCAATGCGTCACACAACAGGTTAAAAAACCTGTCAGCAGCTTGGCGATCGCAAGCCAGACCAATTAAAAAGTGATGGGCTTATGTACTTTCTTTCTTTTTCCGTCGAGGAATTCTTTTACGATAGCGCCCGGTGCTGTAATTAATTTTTTCGTGGTATACACGAAACTATGTTCTGCATGCGTAAAGAAATGAATAAACTCTTCAAACAGGCTTCCCAGGTAAGTTTGGCTACGGTTGCCTTCTGCCCGCAGTATGGGCAATAATTACCCTTGAAATGGGTGCTGCAATTTAAGCAGTCAGTGGCTTTCATGTAACAAATGCTATTTAATAGCAATATAATACGCAAAAAATGAATTTGCGTGGATTTGCTTTTCATTTTGGCAACTCCTTAAAAATTCAGGTTATTTGCATACAAATCAACTATCCCCATGCTTCCAAAGTTTAAGCGCATCCTTCTCAAATTATCTGGTGAAGCTTTATTAGGTGACCAGCGTAACGGCGATCCTTTCAATCCGAAGATCATTGAACAATATGCACATGATATCAAACTGGTAACAGATATGGGTGTACAGGTAGCTATCGTAATCGGTGGCGGAAATATTTATCGGGGTATGAATGAGGCCGATAGTGGTATTGAAAGGGCACATGGTGATTATATGGGTATGCTGGCTACAGTAATTAATGCTATGGCTATGCAGGCGATGCTTGAAAAGATAGGGGTTTACACGCGTTTGCAGAGCGCCATTAATATGGAACAGGTGGCAGAACCTTATATACGACGCAAAGCATTGCGGCATTTAGAAAAAGGGAGGGTAGTGATATTTGGTGCCGGTACAGGTAATCCTTATTTTACAACAGATACCGCAGGTTCTTTGCGTGCCATTGAAATGAAGGCAGATGTTATTTTAAAAGGCACTAGGGTAGATGGGGTATACGATGCAGATCCTGAAAAATACCCGGATGCTGTGAAATTTGAAAAAATCAGTTTTCAGGAATGTATTACCCGAAACCTGAAAGTGATGGATATGACCGCTTTTACACTATGTATGGAGAACAAGCTGCCTATCATTGTATTTGATATGAACAAGCCGGGTAACCTGCTGCAGGTAGTGGAAGGCATGAGTGTAGGTACGCTGGTGAGTTGATCACCCGTTCGTATAAAAAATTCCATTCATTATACCGGGTGTTGGTAATTTCGCGCAACATGAAAAAATTTCTCTTTATTTCTTTCTGTACAGCCTGTATCACAGGTTTTTCACAACAAAGATTGTCGTTAACTGATGCGATCGGTATTGCACTTCAAAAAAGTTATGATATCCAACTGGCAAAGAACAATCTTGAGATTAGCAATATCAATAATAATATAGGTGTTGCGGGTGGCTTACCCGTTGTATCAGCAACTGCCAACGATAACGAACAGCTTATCAGTATCAATCAAAAATTTGCTGATCCTTTGCGGGACACCAAGCGGAATAATGTAGGTTCTAATAACCTCACAACCGGCATTACCGGTAGTATGTTACTTTTTAACGGCTGGCGTGTAGTAGCTACCAAAAAAAGACTGGAAGAGCTGGAGAAATTAAATCAACAGCTGTTCAACGTTCAGGTACAGAACACAATTGCCGCCGTATCAACCAAATACTATGATGTGGTGCGGCAGCAAACCTATCTTAAAACGATTGCCCAGTCTATCGGTATTTCCAAACAAAGACTAGATATACTGCAGGTACGCAAAGAGGTAGGGCTTTCCAATAATGCAGATATTTTCCAGGCACAACTTGACCTGAATGCCTCGGAGCAGGCACAGCAAAATCAGCAACTGGTAATTACCCAGGCAAAAACGGACCTGCTCAACCTCATTTTTGTAAAACCAGATTCGCCTATTGTTATTGTTGATACAATCATTATAGACAGGTCCGTAAATCTGGATGATATCCGTGTTGCCATCAAGAACAACCCACAACTGGTTGCTGCCAGCCAGCAGGTAACGGTTAATGAACTGATAGAAAAAGAAACTGCAGCGCTTCGATATCCAACCGTTCGTGCTTCTACAGGTTATAATTTCACAAGTTCCAAGAGTGCAGCCGGCTTTAGTTTATTGAATCAAAGTTATGGTCCATTTGTTGGCATCAACCTGGCCGTCCCTATTTATAATGGTGGTGTTACAAAACGGCAGCAACAGGTTGCTTCTATCAATACACGTAATGCAGGTATACTTCGTGATAATTTATTTATGGATTTTGATGCAGGCGCGGTTCGTAATTATGCAGCTTATGTGAATTCCATTCAGCAGTTAGAAACTGAGCAGAAAAATTACGCGTTATCAAAGCAGTTGCTTGACCTGGTGTTGCAACGTTTTCAACTGGGCGTAGGAACCCTTGTTGATGTTAAACTCGCGCAACAAAGCTTTGAAAATGAAGGCTACCGGCTGGTAAATCTAAATTTTGCAGCGAAAGTTGCCGAGATAGAATTAAAAAGACTGGCGAGTAAACTGGCTTTATAATATTTTTATTTTTCCATTAATTCATTGTCAAAAAGAACGTACAAAAATCTTTCGCTGTTTGTAGATAGCTGTTTTCCTGCGCAGATGAAGTATAAAATGGAAAATGTAATGAAAGAATCAGCTCCCACTATACAATCTAAATTGCCCGATGTAGGCACCACTATTTTTACAGTAATGAGCCAACTGGCTGTAGAAAATAATGCAGTGAATCTTGGACAGGGCTTTCCCGATTTTGCCATGAGTAATGAACTAACCTCATTGGTAGATCTGGCTATGAAAGACGGGTTCAATCAGTATGTACATATGAATGGCTGGCCCCAGCTGCGCGAAAGGCTGGCAGAAAAAACAGCCAGGTTATACGGAGCCATTATTGATGCAGAAACGCAGATCACCATTACGCCTGGCGGCACGTATGCCATTTACACTTCACTCACCACTGTGTTGCGGCCCGGCGATGAAGTGATTGTATTTGAGCCTGCCTATGACAGCTATATACCTAATATAGAAATCAACGGTGCAAAGCCGGTACGTATCTCCTTACGTTTTCCTGATTATTCTGTTCCATGGGATGAAGTGCGTGCCAAAGTAAACAGCCGTACAAAAATGATCATGATCAATTCGCCACATAACCCCACGGGTAGTGTATTGCGTGAAGAAGATATCAATCAATTGCGGGCAATAGTTGACGGTACGCAGATCATGATACTCAGCGATGAAGTATATGAACACCTTATTTTTGATGGCATTGAACACCAGAGTATACTTCGATATCCTGATTTACTGGAAAGAAGTTTTGTCTGTTTCTCATTTGGTAAAACCTATCACTGTACGGGATGGAAATTAGGCTACTGTATCTCTTCACCGTCCTTAATGAAAGAGTTCAGAAAAGTGCACCAGTTTAATAGTTTTTCCTGTGATAGCGCCAAACAGGTGGCTATAGCTGCGTATGTTCAGAATGAACAGGCGTATCTCACCCTGGGTTCATTTCTGCAGCAAAAAAGAGATTTTTTCCGCGAGTTAATGAAAGCCACACCCTTTACCTGTATTCCATCGCATGGCAGTTATTTTGAGTGTTATAGTTATGGACATTTTTCGGAGGAGGCAGATAAAGATCTTGCTATCCGGCTAACCAAAGAATATGGGGTGGCCACCATTCCTGTTTCCGCTTTCTATAAAAATGGCGAGGATAATAAAGTGCTTCGTTTTTGTTTTGCTAAAAAAGAAGAGACCCTGGAAAAAGCCGTTGAAAAATTAGCAGGATTGGGCAGAAACAATTGGTAGTAGTCACTCTCTTATAAGTTCCACCAATAATTCAGCTTTAGCACCAGTGCGCGGTTTTTAACAGAAAAAGGAGCAGGAAAATAATTATCAGTATACACAATAAACAGGTCGGAAGCCGGCTTATACCGCCATTGAATACGCGCATTCACATTCACATTCTTTAATTGTTCATTGTATTGCATGTAAGCAGTTATGTATAAAGTATTCGTCAGGGTTACATCAACCTTAGGACCCGTTAGGAAAAATGCAGTATGTCCCCAGGGCTTTGGTAGATCAAGATTATTATAACTGCTGCTGAGTGCAATGCTTACATAGGGTTGAAAACGATAACCGAGATCGGCATTTAGAGAAAGTCGTTTGCCATCTGCAAAATAACCGCCGTAACGTAATGATACCGAATAGGTAAAAAGTTTTTGTGGTTGCGATACAATATCAAACCCGGCGGTATTCCAGGAATGTTTTGATCCTTTTAAAAGAGAATCTTTACCGGAGTTGGTAGGATCAAAAGGTTTTAGAAGTTCTACATAGTCATGAAGGATTACTCCGGATAAACTTATCCTGTTACGGAAAGTAACGAGGTAAGCAGCACTGTTCTGGTTATCAGTTGCACGAAATCGTTCAGTAAAATACTCACTGGAGGTAAATTGCGGACCATGCGTTAAAATACTTCCTTTTTTAGGAAAAAAATTCCTCGCCACCTGTGGGTTAATTTTTATATAACCTTGTCTTGGTACATAGCCTACTTCGGCACTGTAATTATTTCCCACATATTCATGCTGCCACACAATGTTCCATTTGCGGCTGTTGTAAGAAAGCGTAGCGGCATGTACAAGATCATTTCCTGTTTTTCCGGGCCTGAAAGATTGTAAAAAAAAAGTTTTTCCGGTCCATATATTATTGGAAGAAGCAAGATTATATTCAAGTCCTACGTTTCGGTTATATAACGAGTACACATTCTTTGACGAGTCAGGATGATAACCCATGGATGCCTTATCAATATATATCAGTCCGATGCTTGATCGTTTAAATACGCGCCGTTGCAGGGATACAACCGCAAAGTTCTGTGCGGGCAAACCTGTTTCGTCTATTTTTTCTGTCTGTATATCCATTACACCCAGGCGCCAGTTTTTATCCAGCTTGCCGCTGAGGCGCGCGCCGAAAGTAATGGGTACGCCCAGTCCTATTCTTCTTGAAAAGAAAGGACGAATATTTGCGTTTCCAAAATTGGAAAACAGGTCATTGTTCTCGAGGAAGAACTGTCTTTTTTCAGGAAAGAACAATTCAAAACGATCCAGGTTAGTTACCTGTTTATCCACTTCCACCTGCGAAAAATCAGGATGAATTGTAAGGTCAAGATTCATAGAAGAAGTTACCGCTACTTTTGCATCTACACCGAATGTAGATTTATACACTGTTGGTTTACCTGATGTATAATCCTTTGAGGAGCCACCTAACAAATAGGGAATGACAGATATATTCGTTTCCTGAACCGGTGGTGGTTCATCCCATACCAGCACACCGGTATAGGCGAGTGAGGCTGTGGGGAACTGTCTTGGTACCGGCGCCCAGCTTGACTTCTCTGTTGTCTTGAGATCATTCCTGCTGAAGTTGATACCCCATTCTTTAATTCCCTTTTTATAACGTATGGACTTAAAAGGAATGGATGCTTCAAAGATCCATTTGTCTGGAAAGTTTTTTACGACCGATACCCATTTGTTATCCCAGTTGAGATCGGCTTTACCGCCTTCATACATACTGCCATCCCATTGCGCACCAGCTGCATTGGCACCGAAAGTAAACCCATTGGTCTGATCGTCGAAAGGGTCAATAAAAAAAATAAAATTATCATTCTTTCCAAAATTAAAATCGCGCCTGAGTGATTCAACCATGTTGGCGCCTGGCACTGTTTTATAACAAATGGCCAGTATGCAGAGAGAGTGATCATCATAAGCCATACGGACGTCTGTGGGCACTTTCGCAAAGCTGGTATCCATGGGGAGTACCATAAAAAAGTGATTAGCGGAGGATGCCTGTTCCCAGGCTTTATCATTCATATCGCCATCTACCTGTATTTGTGAGGTTATTTTATGGATAGGCAAACGGTAAGATGCATTTTTCTTTTGTGCACCGGAAGGCAAAAAAAATGCGAGCAGTAAAATAGCAATCAGTAAAGGCTTCAATCTAAGTGGTTATTGGAAGATTAATTTTCTGTAAGGTAAAAGATGTTTGGCAGAAATAGTTCATACCGGCGGAGCCGAAAGTAGTTTCAGCAAGAAATTTTTATGGTATGCCGAAAAAGAGAAACAATCGGTAACTGTGGCTTTTTTTCTTTGCCCCTAATTATCTCCATCCATCTCCATCAATTAAATTGCCCAGTCCGCCCAACACACTTCCTTCTTCTCTTCTTGCGGTAGTGGAATACTGTAAAATACGGCCCGCCAAACGGCTGATAGGTAAGGTTTGTATCCATACTATACCGGGGCCTTTCAGTGTTGCAAAGAATAATCCTTCACCACCAAAGATGCTGTTTTTGATTCCTCCGATAAACTGGATATCATAATCTACCGTGCCGGTAAAACCTACAATACAACCGGTATCAATTTTTAATAATTCGCCCTGCTGTAATTGTTTCTGCATTACATGTCCGCCGGCGTGAAGAAAAGCCATTCCATCACCTTCTAATTTTTCCATAATAAAACCTTCGCCTCCAAATAATCCTGCGCCCAGTTTCTTTTGAAATTCTATACCAACACTAACTCCTTTTGCGGCGCAAAGAAAAGCATCTTTCTGGCAGATGATACGGTTACCCAATAATTGTAAATTTAACGGGATGATTTTCCCGGGGTAAGGAGAGGCAAAGCTTACCTGTTTTTTTCCATGGGCGGTATTGGTGAATGCCGTCATGAATAAATTTTCACCTACCAAAACGCGTTTACCCGCGTTTAGTAGTTTGCCCAGCAGGCCGCCGGATGGCTGTTGACTGCCGTCTCCAAAAATGGTTTGCATGTCAATACCATCATCCATCATCATAAAGGCACCGGGCTCGGCGATAACAGTTTCCTGTGGGTCCAGTTCCACTTCCACATATTGCATTTCCTCGCCGAATATGCGGTAGTCTATTTCGTGATTCTGTATCATACTATAAAATTTAAAGTGAAAATAGGTAAGAGTGATGGGGATGAAAAATTATTTGACGATGAATGGCAAAATCAAATAATCTGTGTAAATCTGTGCATCTGTGGCAAAACGCTACTCTACAAAACAATTCGCTTCAACTTTAACGAACCCTCTCCAAAATTGAGGATCCATCCAACTTTACAACCAGATACCCGTAAATAATTTATTGTTTGCGCATAATGGACGTCTGCAATTCCTTCCTGTGACTTTATTTCGATTATCACTTTGTTGAATACGACGAAGTCTGCATAAAATTTATGTGGAAGGATAATGTCTTTATAGGCAACAATTTATTCTTTCTCTCTTGCATAGTCAATGGATCGCTTTTTTAGTTCGTATTCCATTGCGTCTTTGTATACAATCTCAAGAAAGCCTTTGCCGAGTATTGAATGGATTTCGAATGCAATACCAATAATTAGTTTTGTTTCATTTTGTAATGGATATTCGGGGTTAGACATAGATATTTTTTTGCCACAGATGCACAGATTTACACAGTTTTTTGGGATTAGCAAAGCGTATATATACTCAAAAAAAGCCGCCCTTTAACTAAGGGCGGCCTGATTATTAAACAAAACTCAATTGCTATTTATATAACACGGGCAGGAGATGGCCGCATTTGACCCATCCAAACTTTCTTACCCTGTATCCTTCTTACCAGGAACATAATTCCTACGGTGATAAAAAAGAACGGCCCGAGGAAACCAAGCAGGGCAACGAATTTTGTGCCGTAAAATTTCTCCATGGGTCTTCTTAATCTTTCACTGATCAGGTACATGCTCGGTACCATTACCAGCGTTAAAAAGAAAGCGAATATCAAACCAAAAATGATGGTCCAGCTTAATGGTCCCCAGAAAACAACACTGTCTCCACCAAAGAAAATGTGTGGCTGAAAGTGCTGGAAAAGAGAAACGAAATTAATATTGAATCCTACGGCAAGTGGCAACAGCCCTAACATGGTGGCCAGTGCTGTAAGCAATACGGGGATGATACGAATTTTACCCGCTTCAATAGCAGCGGCCCTTGTTTTATATCCCCTTCCGCGGAGTTCATCTGTAAATTCAATTAACAGGATACCATTTTTAATAACGATACCTGCCAATCCAATGATACCCACGCCCACCATAATCGTAGCCATAGACATACCTGTAATTGCATAACCCATAAACACACCAATAATAGAGAAGAAAATCTCTGTCAATACGATGAATGGTTTACTCAAACTGTTGAACTGCAATACAAGGATCAGGAAGATGAGTAATAGAGCGGTTAACAATGAAGTGCCCAGAAAACTCATGGTTTCTGCCTGCTGCTCGCTTTCGCCGGTTTGTTTAATGCTAACATCTGCAGGTATTTTGGTCTTGGCTTTAAAGTCTTCTATTTTCTTGGCGAGTTCTATGTTTACAGGACCTGTTAAGGAAGGATCCAGAACATTGGATTGAATTTGTATAGTACGTTTTACATTCTTTCTTTTTACCCCGCCCGATGTATTGGTATAATCAACACTGGCAACAGCATTTAACGGTACCTGCTTAATTGAATTTGTAGAAAAGTCACGGAAGGTGAGACGCATGTTCATCAGATCGTTGATGTTGTTACGCTGTAACTGGTTGTAACGGATCTGTATTTTATATTCATCTTCCCCATCTTTTAGTTTGCTGGATTCTTTACCAAATACTGCCGAACGTATTTCCATACCAATCTGCGCGGTACTGATACCTTCACGTAAAGCTCTTTCACGGTCAATGTTAACAGTGATTTCAGGGTTTTGCAGATCGATATCCATTTTCAATCCTTCGATTCCATCGATACGGTTTGTATCAAGATGATTCTGGAGATCATAGGCCACTTTGGCTATCTCATCAAAATTATCACCACTGATCTCAATGTTAACAGGAGGATCTGTGGGCGGACCCGCATCTTCCTGTCCAACTTCAATACTGGCGCCGGGTATACCTTTCATCTGCTCGCGAATTTCTTTCATTAAAGGGGCGGTAGATTTACCATGGCGTTTTTCATATTCCACAAAGGATACCTGTATTCTTCCCAGGTTGCTTTGGGTGCTGCGGTTATTATCTCTGGGGCTATTGGCGCTCACGGCAACATTAGTAATCACACTTTCTACTATAGATCCTTCAGTGCCTGGTTTTTCTTTTGCCAGAATTTTTTGTACGCGAGTTTCAAGAATACGGGTAACAGAATCGGTTGACCCTGTTTTGGTACCTATTGGCATTTTTAAATATACATATACAAAATTTGGATCGCCACTGGGAAAGAAAGGTTTAGGATTATTACGGATGATGAGCATTACCAATGA
>JBBRHM010000076.1:0-16851 GCA_038222655.1 Chitinophagales bacterium
GAGTAAAAAGTAAAGATTTCGAATCGGCCTCTTTTGAAGAATATTTCAACTCTCCCGAAAGATATCGCGAAAACACAGAATTTATTGACCAGGATTATTTAGAAATGATGCGGAAAGCTGCTCCATCTCAGCAGATTTGGATGTAGTTTTTTTAAAGGAAAGGGTTCAAATCATTTATACTTCACATTCTCTAACATAAAACAGAACTTATGATACCCTATGGTAGACAAAGTATTTCAGAAGCAGATATTCAGGCAGTCATTGATGTTCTGAAATCTGATTTTTTGACACAAGGTCCACTGGTTCCGGCTTTCGAGAAAGCTATTGCTGAATATGTAGATGTAAGATTTGGTGTTGCTGTGAATAGTGCTACCAGCGCGCTCCACATTGCTTGCTTGGCTTTAGGGGTAGGGGAGGGTGATTGGGTATGGACAAGCCCAATTACATTTGTGGCTTCAGCCAATTGTGCCGTTTATTGTGGCGCAAAAGTTGATTTTGTTGATATTGATCCGGTCAACTATAATATGAGTGTAGCATCTCTGGAAGCGAAACTTGAAATAGCAGCCAAAGAAAACCGTCTTCCTAAAGTGGTAATTCCAGTGCATTTATCTGGGCAATCGTGTGAAATGGAAGCTATTTTTGAATTAAGCAAGCGCTATGGATTTAAAATTATCGAGGATGCTTCACATGCTATCGGTGGAAAATACAAGGGCAAACCGGTCGGAAATTGTGCTTATAGCGATATTACGGTTTTCAGTTTTCATCCTGTCAAGATCATTACCACAGGTGAGGGTGGAATGGCTGTGACTAATCAATCGGTACTATCGGGTAGGATGGAGCGACTTCGCAGTCACGGTATAACGAGAAACCCGTTGGAAATGAACCACGCTCCTGATGGTTTATGGTATTACCAGCAAATTGAACTGGGATTTAATTACCGTATGACGGATATTCAGGCTGCGTTGGGGCTGAGCCAGTTTAAACGACTCGATGAATTTGTAAAGAGACGTCATGAAATCGTTAAATTATATAATGGTTTATTAGCGGGAACAGATTTTATTCTTCCGTCCCAGCATCCCGATACGTATTCCGCTTTCCACTTGTATGTAATCCGTGTTCCCAAGTCAAAATCATTCAACCATCACGAAGTTTTTGAAAGACTGCGGGCATCTGGAATATTGGTGAACCTTCATTACATACCTGTATATCGTCATCCATTTTACCAACAAATGGGATATAAGCCTGAAAACTTTCCCGCCGCAGAGCAATATTACAGTGAAGCTATCAGCCTGCCCATTTTTGTAGGACTTACGGATAAAGAAATTAAAGAGGTAGTAAACAAACTATCAACGCCTTTGAATCATCAGACTATTTTTTAAAATCTGATCTTGCTTTTCTAAATTATTTATTTTAATTAACAGGTTAATTTGTATGAGAATAAAGTATTGTAAAAAGTGTTTATTTCCAGAAACTAAACCAGATCTGCATTTTAATGAGGAGGGAATTTGTAGCGCGTGCACAGCTGCGGAAGAAAAATATAAATTGATTAACTGGGATGAGCGGGAAAAACAGTTTAAAGAAATAATTCAACATTATAAAAAGAAGCCGCAAGAAACCGGATGGGATTGTCTTATTCCCGTGAGTGGAGGTAAGGATAGCACTTATCAGGCGTATTATATGAAAGTTGTTTGTGGGATGAATCCACTATGTGTTTGTTTTGAAACTACCGCCGTAACAGAAATTGGCCAAAAAAATCTTGACAATATTTCTAAAATGGGTATCGATGTAATTCATTTTAAAAAGAATTACAATGTTTACAAAAGTATGGTAGTAGAAGGATTTAGGCGAGTAGGTGATGAAATGTGGCCTAATCATATTGGCATTTTCACCATTCCCATAATCTTTGCTGTCAAATTTAATATACCACTTGTTATTTGGGGTGAAAATCCTCAACAGGAATACGGAGGTCCGAATCTGGAATCAGTAAAATCCCGTGTACTTAACAGGCGATGGCTTGAAGAATTTGGCGGATTACTGGGAAACCGTATTCAGGATATGGTAGGGGTTGATGGTCTTACCGAAAAAGAGCTGACACCCTATTTTTATCCCTCAGATGAAGAAATCGAACGAGTTGGAGTAACAGGTCTTTTTCTGGGGTCCTATTTTTTTTGGGATGCAAAAAAACAACTTGAAATCGTAAAAGGCCACGGATTTTCTGTAAAGGCAGATGGCCCGGTTGAAGGCACTTACACCAATTATGAAAATATAGATGAAAAAATGCACGGGTTGCATGATTATCTCAAATTTGTGAAGTATGGATTTGGCAGGGCCACGGATCATGCCTGTATTGATATACGCAACAAAAGGATGACGCGGGAAGAAGGATTGGCTATTGTAAAAAAGTATGATGGGAAATATCCTGCTTACGGCGTAAATGAATTTATTAAATATTCGGGACTAGGAAAAGAGGAAATAGACTCTATTATTGATTCATTTACAAATTCAATCCTGTTTGCACAGGATGAACAGGGTAAATTTATAAAGGACGCCGAAGGAAATTTGAAGAGAAATTTTGAAATTGAGTGAATATGATTTCTATTATTGATTATGGTATGGGAAATGTGGCGTCGGTGCAAAAAGCACTAAACTTTCTAAAATTGGAAAGTATCGTTACTGCAGATTTTAATCTGATAGAGAAATCCGAATGTATTATCCTTCCTGGAGTAGGTTCTTTTTTACAGGGAATGAAAAATCTTAAAAGCAAAGGGTTGGATATTTTGCTGGATGACCTTGTGATGAAAAAAAAGAAAAAATTTCTGGGCATATGCCTTGGCATGCAACTACTCGCAGAAACGGGAACTGAACCATATGATAATCCGGGTCTTGGATGGATAAAGGGAAGGGTCAATAAGATAGAGGACATCTCCCTTCGTATTCCACATATGGGGTGGAATAATATAAATGTAAAAATTGATCGGTATTTTTCAAACATTCCCACCAACGATTTTTATTTTATCCATAGTTATCATTTAGTACCTGATGATAAGGGTATTATCGCTGCCACAACAGATTATGGAATCGAAATAGTGGCAAGTGTTCAGCAGGAAAATATTTTTGCAACTCAATTTCATCCGGAAAAAAGCCAGAATGCAGGCTTGAGTCTCCTTAAAAATTTTTTTAATGCTTAAGGTCAGAATTATCCCTATACTTACTTTTAATGGATTTAGCCTTGTAAAAACAAAGAATTTTTCCAACCCCCGAATAGTCGGTAACCCTGTTCAGGCTGCACGTGTTTATAACAGTCGGGGAGTAGACGAGTTGGTTTTTTTAGATATTTTTGCTTCGGAACAAAGTCGAAAAATTAATTTAAAACTTGTAGGTGAAGTAATTAAAGAATGTTATATGCCTGTGGCCATAGGCGGGGGAATCAAAACAATCGATGATATTAATGATCTTCTTAAGATCGGGGCTGATAAAATAATTATTAAAACTGCCGCCATAACAGATATACAATTTGTGAAGCAAGCAGTTGCATTTTTTGGCAGTCAATGTATTGCCATAGCGGTTGATGTTACAAAAAAAAATGGCCAGTATAAAATCTTCAATAAATTAGGGAAGGATATCGAGCTGAAAGATTTTATTGTTGAGATGGAAGACTGTGAAGTTGGTGAATTTGTGCTAAATAATGTCGACCGAGATGGTCTCATGAACGGATTTGATATCGATTTGATAAACTATTTTATGTCTGCTACAAAAGTACCCGTTATCATTGTCGGCGGCGGGGGCGATATGACGCATTACAGTGAAGTATTTACTAAAACGAAAGCAGAAGCTGTCGGATCTGCAAGCATTTTCCATTTTACGCAATATACTCCTATGGATATTAAGAAAGAACTTGCAGGTCATCAAATACCTGTGCGCCTGTAACCTTTTATGAAATTCTTTAAAAATCCCGGTATAATCGTTCAGGCGCGTATGGGAAGTACACGCCTTCCTGCAAAAATAATGCTCCCTGTTAACGGTAACCCTATCTTTCAGTCAGGGATTAACCGGCTTAATCAGGTGGGATGTCCCATATATATTGCAACTACAAAGCAGCCCTCTGATAATGCAATTGTTGATTTTTCCATTCGGAATAATATCCATTGTTACAGAGGGGACGAAAACAATGTGTTGAGCAGGTACTATGAATGTGCGAATAAATATAAACTGGATGTTATTATCCGAGTAACCTCAGATTGTCCTCTGATTGATGCAATGATCATAAAGGAATCATTGGCTAAGTATTTGGACAAGGCTAACAGTAATCTGTATTTGTCAAATACCCTCACAAGAACCTACCCGAGAGGATACGATTTTGAAATATTTTCCTTTCATCTGCTTGAAGATGCCTTTCTAAATGCAGTTAGTCCGGCAGACATAGAACATGTTACGCCTTATATTAATGCAAACAAAAGTGGTAAAGTTCATATTGAGCAATTAACAAGATCTAAGGATGCAAGTAAATTTCGTCTCACCCTTGATACATCAGAGGATTTTGTGCTACTAAAGCGGTTAGTCGAACAATACGGTGCAGATGCGCTTACAGGCGAAGAAATTATCATGCTAATGCAGCAATATCCTGATTTGGGAAAAATTAACGAACACGTGGAGCAAAAAAATAATTAGTAATGCCGCGGTACTATAAATGCTTATCAGATTCTGAATACAGTCAAGGCATATATACCTTAGGCTCCATTCGGGATGAGGATAAGAATCTTATCATGCAATGGCGAAATGAACAAATTGATATTCTTCGGCAAAAAGAAGTGCTTACCCCGCAAATGCAGGAATGGTATTTCACTAATATAGTTGATAAACTTTTTGAACAAGAAAAGCCTAACCAATTATTATTCAGTTTTTTTGAAAATAAGGAATGTATAGGCTATGGAGGACTGGTGCATATTGACTGGGAGAGCCGTAATGCGGAACTTTCATTCTTAACAAGTCCAGAAAGGGCCGTATCGACATTTGCAACAGATTGGAGCTTTTTTTTAAACCTCATTAAACGCGTTGCTTATCTGGAACTTGATTTTTTTAAAATATATACATATGCTTATGATATACGACCGCAACTATATGAAATTTTAAAAAAAAACGGATTTGTTGAAGAAGCCAGGCTTAAAAATCATATATCTATAAATAATAAATTCTATGACGTACTGATCCATTCTTTCTTTTTTGAAGTAATATACTTTAGGATGGCAACTAAGAATGATGTACAACTTTATTTTAAATGGGTTAACGACAGGGAAGTGCGGAGCAATTCATTCCAAAATGATCCTGTAAAATACGAGGATCATTCTAAATGGTTTTTTTCAAAACTGGACGCAGGTAATTGTTTTTTTTATATATTTTACAATGATGCAAATGAAGCCGTTGGACAGGTAAGAATTGAGATTACATCCAACGAAACAATAATTGGTATTTCTGTTGATAAATCTTACAGGGGTAAATCATTAAGTAGTAAAATGCTTTTGCTGTCAACCAATGATTTTCTTAAGAACCATCACGTAGGCATAGTCGCCTATATCAAAGAGACTAATGTCGCTTCCTACAGAGCATTTATTTCAGCTGGGTTTCGTGAGTACTCCTTTGTTTTGAATGATAATAACAGATGTTATAAATTATTAAAGAAACATGAATAAAATTACAATAGGTAACAGAATAATTTCTTCTCACAATAAGCCTTTTGTTATTGCTGAGATGAGCGGAAATCATAACCAGTCGTTAGATCGCGCAAAGGAAATTGTAAAAGCTGCAGCACTGAGTGGTGCGCATGCCATCAAATTGCAAACATACACTGCGGATACAATGACAATCAATCAAAGAGGAGGGTTATTTGACATAACTGATATAAATTCCTTATGGAACGGGCGAAATCTATATGAATTATATCAGGAAGCACATACTCCTTGGGAATGGCATCAACCGTTATTTGAGTATGCTCAGGAATTAGGAGTAATGTGTTTTAGTACCCCTTTTGATGAAACAGCAGTTGACTTCCTGGAGTCGTTAAATGTTCCTTGTTACAAAATCGCCTCTTTTGAAAACACTGATCATCCCTTATTAAAAAGGGTGGCGCAAACTGGCAAGCCAGTCATAATGAGTACTGGTATTGCAGATAATAGTGATATCATTGAATCTGTAAATGTTTTAAAGGAAAATGGCTGTACAGCTATTATTTTGCTTAAATGTACCAGCACATATCCATCCACGCCAGAAAATACAAATCTGCTTACCATTCCCGAACTTGAAATAATATTTCCTGATTGTATTATAGGATTGAGCGATCATACACTAGGGATAGGAGTAAGTGTGGCATCGGTTGCGTTAGGAGCCCGTGTTATTGAAAAACACTTTACGTTGAACAGGCAGGACGGGGGAGTTGATAGCACTTTTAGTATGGAGCCTGCTGAGTTCAAGGCCCTTGTTATTGAAACTGAAAACGCCTTTTTGTCGTTAGGTAAGATACAGTTAACGATTCAGCAGGCAGAAGAAAAAAGCAAAGTATTTAAAAGGTCGATTTATATAGTCGAAGATATTAAGGAAGGAGATTTCTTCACCAAACAAAATGTAAGAGCTATTCGGCCCGGGGATGGACTACAGCCTAAGTATTTCATGGATATAATTGGAAAGCAAGCTTCCAAGGATCTCATTCGGGGCACACCACTTTCCTGGGAATATATTCGATAATGAAATATCTCAAAAAGCGTTTAACCTTCCGTAAATAATTTTTTTCGCAATACTCAATGCCTAATCAACCAAGATTTCTTATTACTACAGCAGATGAACGGACATGGAAATTTGACCGGCCAGTCATTTTCCTTGGAGAATGGTGCAAACGATATGATAGAAAAGAGATTTGGTCCGGGATGGATGCGATTGTAGCCAAACCTTATGGTATCGAATCCGAAGAAAAGCAAATCGATCATTCCGTTGTTCTTGCACTAGAGGATCATTTTTTCCCAATTTTAGGCGATGTGCTTAATGAGTACCACAAAACTGCACATGAAAAAAATTTTTGGCGAATCATACTTGGGCATTGGTTCAGGCGATATATTGCTGTTATATTGAACCGGACAAATACTTTGCAGCAATGCATCCGGGAATATGAAATTAGTGGCATATCGGTTTTATCAGATGAACATTATATATTGGGCACATTGGATTCTAATTCGGCAAATTGGGCACATAATGATGAACAATGGAATAGTATTTTTTTTAGTAAAATTCTTGCTTTAATAGGAACGTATGATTTTCCGGTTGAAATAGTACCTGGAGACGAAAACAAAGGCTATATATGGCCTCATTCTCCAGCAACCGATATGTCATTAAAAAGAAGAGTTTTGCGGTGGGGATTTCAACTCGTACGGAAAATAGCAGGTTTATTTGCCAGACAAAACGATGCATTTATTATAAATAGTTATCTGCCTGTAAAGGAGGAAATAAAACTGCAATTGGCTTTACATCAAATGCCACAGTTGTGGGTAACACCTAAATTAAAAATTGCGGAAAAATACGATAATGAACTCCGTAAAAGGTTATCAGATATTCTTTCTGAAAGGGCGATGGGTACTGATATCCTTCATATTACTATCTCTTCATTGCTATTTCAGTTAATACCACTTTGTTATCTAGAGGGCTTCAAAGAACTGAAGAAACAGGCGTTGGCACTCCCGTGGCCCGCAAAACCTAAATTCATTTTTACCAGCAATAATTTTGATACCGATGAAGTATTTAAATTTTGGGCAGGCTTACGAACTGAAAAAGGTGTAAAATATTTTATAGGTCAGCATGGAAACAGCTATGGAACAAGCCGTAGTGCAGAAAATACTGTTGAAGAAATTATTGCAGATAAATTCATCACATGGGGTTGGCAGGATAAACTGAAGCAACACAAACCTGCATTTATATTTAAGGCTGCACCGCTTGAACTAAAATCCGGTACTAAGTTATATAACCTGCAATCCTGTTATTATCAGCCTCAGGATACCTGGGATTACACAGCGGAATGGCAAAATTATTTTACTGACCAGAAAGTCTTTCTTTCACAGCTAAATCCAGCTATCAAAAAACAGACGGTAGTAAGGCTTCACTATTCTCATATTTTTACCAAAAGCGGTGAAGTACTGCGATTTCAAGATTTAGATAATAATTTAGAGATAGATCTGGGTTTTAGCCCTATGACTGAAGTGGTTGCTAATAGCCGTTTAATTGTGTTTAGTTCCGATTCTACAGGAATATTAGAAACGCTATCCCAAAACATACCGATAATCGCTTTCTGGCAAAACGGACTGGATCATGTGCGCGATTCAGCCCTGCCTTATTACTACCTATTGATTAAGGCAGGTATTCTGCACCTGACACCTGAATCTGCTGCCAGCAAAGTAAATCAGATTTGGGATAATATTGACGGTTGGTGGATGAGTGAACACATTCAGGAGGCACGTATAAATTTTTGCAGCCGCTTTGCTAGGGTTAGTAAAAACAGAATAGGCGATATTTTGACAATACTAAATTCGGAATAAGCGAATTTGGAAATTCGTTGTTAATATAAGTTTTATAAATATTTTTTATGAAGATGGATCTTGAAAATATGTTTGATCGTTTATGGCCCATAAATAGGAGTTTGATGGGCCCTGCCTATAGGGAATCTTTGGATATACTTTCAGAGAAAATGCCAATGAAAAAGCATGTTTTCAAAACCGGAGCCAAAGTATTTGACTGGACAGTGCCTAAAGAATGGAGTGTGAATGAAGCGTATTTCATAGACCCTTCCGGAAACAAACATGCGGACGTCAGCATAAATAATTTATACCTTCTTTCCTATTCGGCACCCTTCAGCGGCAAGATATCACTGCAGGAATTAAAGCAGCACCTGCATACCCTTCCGGATATTCCAGACGCAATACCCTATGTAACCTCTTATTACAGTGAAAGATGGGGCTTCTGTATTTCTAATAATGAATATCTTTCACTGGAGGAAGGCGAATATACAGTAGTGATTGATACGGCTTTATACCCCGGCGACCTAGTAATTGGGGAGGCTGTGCTCCCAGGTACTTCCGGTGAAGAAGTTATTTTTTCTACCTACCTCTGCCATCCCTCTTTGGCAAACAATGAACTTTCCGGCCCATTGGGATTAGTATTTCTTTATAACCTTGTTAAATCTCTGCCCGAGAGAAGATTCACCTATAGATTCATTATCTCAGCGGAAACAATCGGTACAATTGCGTATTTAAGCAAATATGGCCAACATTTGAAAGAAAAAGTAGTGGCGGGGTTTCAAATGACCTGTATTGCAGATAAAGGTAACTATACATATAAAAGATCGCGGCAGGTAGAAAGTCTTGCAGATCGCGCAGCTATGCAGGCATTGAAGGAAAGCGGGCTTGATCATTCCATTGTTGTATTTGATCCGGGCGACGGAAGTGATGAAAGACAATATTGTTCGCCAGGTTTCAATCTGCCAGTGGGCTCCTTGATGAGAACGCAATATGGTAAATACAAAGAATACCATACGTCTCTGGATAATAAAGAATTTATTGATTTTTCAGCCTTAGAAGATTCGATTAATACCTATTTCGAAATTGTAAAAATTATAGAATCCAATATCACTTGGAAAAACGTTGTCGGATACTGCGAGCCGCAACTTGGGAAAAGAGGGTTGTACCCAACGCTGGGTGCACCTGCTATGGAAAATCATGTGAAAGCAATGATGTGGCTGATCAATTATGCAGATGGAACAAATGATCTTATCGATATTGCGAAAATATCCGGATTTAGTACAACGAAGCTAAGTGCGATTGCTGAGAATCTTGAAAAACACGATCTCTTTAAACGTGTTTAAAAGCAATCGGGTTATTGTATAATAAGGACAACAGGCCGTCGGGTAACTGATAAATGTAGATATTTGTCCGGCATCAACGATTTAAAAAATTTGAGAAATGAGTAAAAAAGAATTGCCTGTAATATTAGATTGTACACTGCGGGACGGTAGCTACGTTATCGATTTCCAGTTTACCAAAGAAGATACCGGCAAAATAACTGGGAGCCTAGAAGAAGCAGGCTTCGCTTACATAGAAGTGGGCCATGGCGTTGGACTCGGAGCCAGCAAACGCGGGTTTGATGTAGCAGCTGCTACAGATGAAGAATATTGCGTAGCAGCAGCAGCAGCCATCAAAAAAGATTCAAAGTGGGGAATGTTCTGCATACCCGGAATCGCTACACTTGACGACCTGAAAATGGCCATCGATTACGGAATGGATTTTGTACGAATCGGAACCGACGTTCACAAAGTAGATGAATCATTACCGTTCATTGAACTTGCCAAAGAAAAAGGCCTCCAGGTTTTTGCAAATTTTATGAAGTCTTATGTACTCGACAGTAAAGACTTTGCCAAACTCGTTATGAAAAGTGCCGGCTTCGGTGCAGACTGTGTTTACCTTGTTGATTCTGCAGGTGGTATGTTACCTGACCAGGTGCGGTCATTTATCAGGGCAACCTATGAGCTCGATGATAAACTGGTACTTGGATTTCATGGACACAATAATTTAGGCCTTGGAATGGCTAATGCGCTAGTGAGCATTGAGGAAGGTGTGAAATTTATTGATTCATCTCTTCAGGGCTTTGGCAGAAGTGCAGGTAATGTACCTGCTGAACAGTTGATCTGTATGCTCGATCTCCTTGGTTTAAACGACAGGTTTGATCCGATTGCAGTAATGGATCTCGGCGAAAATCTGATCCGTCCGCTCATCATGCAGAGAGGAATGAGTTCGCTTGATATTACTGCAGGCTGGTCGCAATTCCATTCCAGCTTTATGCCATCAATACTTAAGATTGCCAAACAAGAAAGAGTTGATCCACGTTTGCTGATCAATGAAGTGTGTAAGGTTAACAAGATCACCAGTTCGAATGACCAGTTAAAAAGTATTGCCGCATCTATCAACAACAGTAATTCTATTTATTCCAGACTGAAAATATGGCCAACCTATTTTGGAGAAGAAGAGTAGGAATTTTTTTTATAAAAAAATACAATGAACGAAATAATTGACCTAAGTTTAGGGTTGCATGATGGGATGATTACTTACCCGACCGCGGTGCATCATAAATTTGAATCTTCCATCGTTGGCCGTATCGCAATAGAAGGACGCGAAACGAGAAAGTTCACAATGGGATCTCACTGTGGTACACATGTGGATGCACCCCGTCATTTTATCGCTGATGGAAAATCTATTGAAGACTTCGATCTTAACGACCTGATAGGTGAAGCACTGCTGATTGATTTCGGTGTGATTGAGCCGGGCCGCGTTTTCGAACCGGCTGACCTGGAACCTTATCTTCTTTTGATAAAAAAAGATGGAGTGAGAAGGATATTGTTCAGAACAGACTGGTCGCGTTTCTGGAACACTAAACAATATTATAAAGACTGGCCATACTTTTCCGGTCAAGCAATGGATCTGTTGATTGCAGCAAACATCAAACTGATAGGGATTGATTTTCCTTCTCCTGACAGCGCTTATTTCGGCGACGATTGTTCAATGGATTCGCCCAACCATAAAAAAATATTCAGTTCTAATATCATTTTAGTGGAGTACCTCACCAACCTCGACAAATTAAAACCGGGCAAGGTACACCTGATGGTAATGCCCTTAAAATTACTTGGCTTCGACGGCGCCCCTTCAAGGGTTTCTGCATTTAATCTGTAATTATGAATTCTTTCTTTTCGGCTCACACGATTATTTATCCTTTGGAAAAGGATCTGTTCCTGTTATACCAATTACTAACAAGAAAAGGGGTTGTACTCAATACGGCATCCCTTGCTTTGGTAAATACACATATTAGCGGAGAAACGATTGATAAAGGAAATATATCTGTGAAAGACCTGTCTACATTTTCACTTTCAGAATGTTTGCTCGACAATCCAAATGGCCTGTTGAATAGACTTCTGCTGGATACAGAATTAAACACAGTTGGTTTTCAAGAGGGAATTCAGCTGCTGGAAAAACATTCCATCCTCGTTCATTCAGATGCATATACCGGGCAGCTTGGAAAAAAAACCAGCCTGTTCGATAAAGGTCATACCGGAAATTTCCACCAACAGATTGGTGAGTATGTACTGCACAATAAAAATATCAATGCAGAAATGTGGTGGATCACGCAGAAATTTTCTGCTGATTACACGGCTACAACAGATACACCATATAAATGGGTACAGGAAACATTCATGCATACATTCTTTACGAATGAAAACATGAAGAACCAGAAAGTGCTGGATTTCGGATGCGGTATCGGGTATTACAGTAATTTTTTCAGCAAACTGGGTGGGAAAGTTACCGCGGTTGATCCTTCAGAAGTGTATATCAATATCGCAAAAAACATGTTTTCGAAAAATGGAGAGATCGATTTTCGTAAAGAAAAATTCGAATCAGAATCTGACTTCAACGTGTTTGATGCGAAGTATGACATGATATTTCTGTCAGATGTATTTCTTTATTATTTCGAGCCATACAAAAAAATGGAACTCACACCGGCCATACTCTTAAAAAAACTCGCAAATTTACTAAATGAGAATGGCAGGATATACATCATGGATCCACACGGTATATTTCACCTGCAGCCATGGATGAATAAGAATGCGCCTTTTGTAATGGCGATGGAATATGCTAATCGAAAATACCGCGTAACACCTTCGCTGGAAGAAGTTTCTCTTGTATCAGAAGAAGCCGGCCTGGCCATAACAAGAATACGTGAACTCAAATACACGGGTGAAGATGCCGACAAAAAGTTCTACGCAGAATTTCCTTTCTGGTGGTTCTTCGAACTGGTTAAAAAATCCGGGAAATACACAGTATGATTTTTGAAAATGAGCTATTAGGTAAAACGTGGCTGAAAGACCCTGTAAACAATTACAGTTGTACTTACGCACAACTTTTTGCAGGTGCAGCATTGCTTGCAACGCGCGTTAAGGAATTGCAGATAGAGCGTGATAAACCGGGATTGATGCTTATCAAAGATTCAAAGAACTGCATGCCTGCTTTACTGGGTTGCTGGATGGCGGGTATTGTGCCGGCCGTATATTCACCACATGCTGCAGAAACAGTTTATGAAGAATTGATCAACGAATTTTCTTTTGATTTCATCATCACTGATTTCGAACGAGAGGATAAAACTTCGGGGCCGGTAAATATTTTTTTTCAGGGAATAGAAACTGCAGTTGCCACTTCTTTCACAGAAACATGTGAGCTGTCTTTGGAAATGGATAAGATCGCACTCCTGCTGTTTTCATCAGGCACCAGTGGCAAACAAAAATGCATCCCGCTTTCTTTTAATAACCTGCTCAGCAATATCAATGCATTCGCAAACAGGCTTGGACTCAGCAATGAAAGCAGTTTTCTCTGTGGTTCACCCTTATGGCATGCACATGGATTGTATAATAGTTTTATGACTTCTTTTTTTCTGCATGCGTCTGTTATCTATTCGGGTGCATTCAGCCTGCTTAATATAAATCAGTTGTTTGGTGAAATTGCAGGTAAAGAAAAACTGGTATTTCATATTACTCCTTCCATGATACCGATACTGCTGATGTATGCAAAGAAAAATACACAGACAGCACTGCCCTCTTTTTATAAAGTTATTTGTGGTACTTCTTTTCTAGACATGGGTAAAAAGCAGGAACTGGAAACTGTATATCAGGTAAAACTCCTGCAGCAATACGGAATGTCAGAGTCATTGTTTATGACCATTAATGATGCCTACCCCGCAGAAAAACCATTGTCAGTAGGCCAGGCACTCGAGAAAGTACAGCTCGAAATATGTAACGAAACAGGTGTTTTGGAAAATGGAGAAACAGGGTCGATACGGGTTAAAAGCGATTCGTGCTATGGATCTTATTATGGCAGGGTTTCAGACAACGACGCATTTAAGAACGGTTATTTTTATACGGGTGATATCGGTTATTTCGACAAGGATCTGTCGCTGTTTATTACCGGGCGCGAAAAAGACCTGATCAAAAAAGGGGGCTTTAGCATTTCAGCAGATTCTGTCACAGCATTGATCAAAGCGATTGCCGGTGTGGAAGATGCATATACCATCGGCATGAATGATCCTCTCGTTGGAGAAGAGATCTATTCTTTTTATATCGCAGATATGTCTGTAGATGAACCGGCAATCAAAGCAGCCTTGAAAAAAAATCTTGCCGCTAATTTTATTCCGAAACGTATATTCAGAGTAGATAGTTTCGCAAAAACGGATTCAGGAAAGATCATCAAAGCAGAAGTGGAAACATTGTTAAAGGGATTGTTGAAATGAGTAATATTATCGGCTTCTCACACCTGGTATTCACTGTCTGCAATACTGACCCTGAACCGGCAAGTGATTTTTTAAATAATTTTTATCTTGCCAAAGAATATTTTGAATTCGATCACGAAACTTTCAGGATGCCATTGATAAGGGAAGAAAAAAATGGCATCTCGAAACTTTCTTTGTATAAATCAAAAGACGGCAATCTTCCTGCTGTTGAATTATTGCATGTTGATAATGTTGTAAAACGCCCGTTGACCAATTACGGTATCATAGCAGCTAAAAACAATTATTCAAGAATAAACGAATTAAAACGTCTTTATTTTTCGGAAAACGAATTCTACGTGGATTACTATTATGATGCACTGATGAATTCGCCGGTGGCAACAGCTACTAATTTTTTCGATAACGAAAAAGATCCGGGATGCTGGATGTTGCTGAATGATTTTGAAGAACAACGAACATTTTTCAGATCGATCAGTAACAAAAAAATACTTATTGATAAAAATGATGTTTTCGCTGTAAGAACTAAGGTCATTAATAAAAAGTTATCCAATTTTATTTTTGTACTGGTAAAGGATCATAATAACGGGAAGTACTATAACGACGACCTTGGACTGTCAACACTCGGCTGGTTTACAAAGGGATTTGATGGTATAACAGGAGAGATAGAACTAGAGTCTTCTACTGTTTTCCCTATTTCACTGAACGGAAATTATTTTGACGCGAAATTTTTTTATAACAACCAAAACATTTCTCACGAAGTTTTAAAAATTAAATAAAATGAATGCTAGCCAGGATACAATTCTCGCGTTAGTGAAAGAACTGACACAGAATGACCAGATTACTATGTCGCAGACATTGTTGGATGAAGGGCTGATAGACAGCCTTACAACTATCGAGTTGATAACGAAGCTTGAAGAACAGTTTAATATTAATATTGATACTGACGACCTGAATCATCATAATTTCAACAGTGTCGAAAATATTACAACACTTGTTAATCAAAAACTGCCTAAGTGAACCTGTTTAAAGCCAAAAACGGTATTGTTACCGCTGATGAATTTTCGGCGAGTCTTGGGCAACTAAAGCTTCAAGGAAAAAATGTCATTGTTTATTCAAGACTATTAAGCCTGGGTAGGTTTCTTGGGAAAGATGCGATAATACGCTTCCTCGATATTATTAAGGAACATGTTGGCAGTAACGGAACCCTGGTCATACCTACATATACCCTGAATTCTTATAAAGAACCACGAGTATACGATTATGAAAAATCAAATATTATGTCTGGCATATTGGGCGAAGTCGCTTCACAGCATGTAGCGTTTCAAAGAACTGTTCACCCGGTATATTCAAACAGCATCGCAGGCAGTTTTGTTGACGAACTTATGGCGCAGGATGCCACAACCTGTTTTGGTCCTAATTGTTTTTTTGAACTGTTTTCAAAACTTGCGAACCCTTATATAATGATGATTGGCCTGAATTTTAACGGCCCTACCTTATATCATTATTACGATCAGAAGTTCGATGCCCCGGGCAGATTTGTAAAAGAGTTTGCCATTAAAATGAAAGTGCGAGATCTGTCTTTCAACATGCGCTTTAACTCTTACGTGAAGCATGCTGATTTTTATGAAAATAAAATGAATTCTCTCGCGCGTTTTGATGCGCTGGCAGAACATTTGAAATATACAGAGCGCATTAACTGCGGTGATGATTATATTCACTGCATTAGCGAGAAAAAATTCCAGGCACTTTATAAAGCAGCGTTAACTGCCAACCAGGACTATTTTCTGTTAGGTACACCGGAAGAATGGGAAATGTATTTTATGAAAAATAATTTTGCAATCATGTACGGAACATTGTCGGAAACAGAAATGACCAAAGTAAAGAACCTACTTAAGTAAATCATAGCAGCATATGATTAATTTCCTGGTTCAACAGCAACAAAAATATAATCTGATTGAAACAACTGATCTCTATCTGCATCCCCACATACAATCGTGCCAAACATCTTTCTAATTGTCTTGAATCAATTATAAAGATCCGGGATCATTCATCAATGGATTTTGAAGTCTGTATATCTGATAACGGTTCTGTAGACAATACAGAAGAAGTGGTTCGTGCGGCACAGAAGCGAATGCCAGTTAAATATAAAAAGAACAGCACTAACCTTGGCATACCGCAGAATTTTCTCAATGTTGTTGCGATGGCTGAAGGAGAATTTGCATGGTTAATCGGCGATGATGACCTGTTGATTCCCGATACTGTTGAGCGGCTTCGTATTTTAATCACTAATAACCCTGGCGTTGATTTTTTTTACGTAAATTCTTTTCACCTGCAGACAGAATTTGTGCTTTCCTATCCACAGCCTTTCGATACGATGCACCTCCCGGTTAATATGGTGCCATTTAGTTCGTATACCAAAAATGGCCAGATGCCATTTCTTGATCTGATCAATCCTAAAATTTCATTTGATTTTTTGGGAGGGATGTTTCTTTCTGTTTTCAG
>JBBRHM010000077.1:0-16822 GCA_038222655.1 Chitinophagales bacterium
CTCGATCTTACTGTCAATAACAATGTAAAGATCGATGTAATATTAGATGAGCTTACCGGCGACGTGATTAAAGCCATAGGAAACGGCAAACTGAGAATCAGGGCGGGTACCACAGAACCTTTAACTATGCGGGGAAGGTATAATATTGATAGTGGTAGTTATGTATTCAATTTTCAGGGTCTTATCAGCAAACCATTTGTGCTATTGCCTGATGCGGGAAATTATATTGACTGGACAGGTGATCCTTTCCGTGCAGATTTGCATATTGATGCACAGTACACGGCAGAACGGGTAAGCTTAAGTGAGCTGGTAGGTAACAATACATTCAGTGGCGCAGTGAAGGGTTATCGGGGAGATGTATACGTAATCGCTCAACTGCGTGAGAAATTAAACAAACCCAGCATTTTATTCCGGTTGGATTTTCCACAAACCAGTCCGGTAAAATCTGATAACGAGTTCTCACAATATTTGAACAGGCTTGAAAAAGACCAGAATGAAATATTGAACCAGGTAGCTTTTGTGATTTTGTTTAATTCCTTTGCACCCCCCGGTACCGGAGGAGGTACTGCTGTTAATCCCTATACTTTTAATTCCCTTGCATACAATACCGTTTCACAGCTATTAACGAAAAGTGTAAACAAAGTATTATCGAACCTGCTCTTTAAATTAACAGGTGACAGGAGCCTGCGCTTTGATGTAGGTACCAGTATTTACAGCAGCGCCAGCATCCTTGATCCCACCAACAATAATAACAGGATTGACAGAACAAGAGTGGATTTAAAATTAAGCCGGGCTTTTGCCAATGATAAAATAATAGTTACCCTGGGCAGTGATATTGATATTAACCTCGGTAATTCGCTTATTCAAAATGGCAATACACAATGGTTACCCAATGTAAATATTGAATTCATTTTATCGCGCGACAGGAAATTACGCCTCATTGTATTCAATAAAAGCAGTCTCGACCTTAGCGGCTCCAGCTTTGGCCGCCGTAACAGGCAGGGCGTAAGTATATCCTACCGGAAAGACTTTGAAAAATTATTTGGCAACAAACAAAATGATATTGAATTTAAAGCGCCGGTTGATACAACAATAAATCGGGGAAATTAACGGTTCTTGTTTCCTGTTTTATGTATACTTTTCTGGTTCTCAATTACAAGAGTGCTTTCGGCACCAGCTTACATCCTTTCAATCTATACACATAAAAAAAACGCACAATGCCCTCGCTTCGTTTTTGGGTGATGAGCGTTGGGGCCTCAATACTGCTAAAGTATTGGCTATATGCCTGCGTAACATTCAGTGGCAGGTTGGATGGAACGATCGCATAAGCATCATCTCCTATTTGTAGCGGCTCTCTTTGTTTGTTGAGCCACGCAAATTTATGCAGGTCCTCTAACTTACCAATACCTATTACACGCATTCCTGTTTCGCGGGTTGTATAAAATTCAAGATGCCCGCCGGGAAACCATTTGTCAACAATGATCGGGGCATTTATTTTCATTCTGTTATTCGCACGGTCGTCTTTTGCCAATACAGCAAAGGTTTCACTGAAATTTTTCCAGCCGGAAACATCAAGGGTGGGACAATACTCGCCGTAATTCTGCCTGTCATGGCTACCAAAATTAACAGGAGATAGCCTGATTAAAGATATGACGGTGATCAAAACGATGATAAGTAATGACGCGGCAACTTTAATAAATCCAGGAATGATTTTAAAAGATCGTTGCTCCAGGTATAAGCCAGCTACAAAAAATAAAGGAATATACGCCGGTCCGCTCCAATGCGGTAACGTAGGATTGGTAAGAGAAATGCTCCAGAAAATAAGTATCATGGGCAGGCTCATACAAAGCAACCATACCGAAGCTTTTTTTCTATTGAAACGAATACGTCTTCGCAGCATGGCTATCAATGAAAAAAAGATCAGGATAGATATTACCGGATTCTGGTAAAGAAACTCGCCTCCAATCTCTCTCAACAGCATATCCCATTGAAACGTAGTATGGGTTACTCGTTCGGAATGGTACCGGTACGTAATAAAATTATTAACCACATTCCAGTAAACAATTGGCAATACGCATACTGCTGTAACGGCAACACCCGCATACAAACGCCAGTTGAGCAGCCAGCCAGCCCTGGTGAGGATAAGAAATAAACCGAAGCCGGCCCATAAGTATAATCCATGCACTTTGCATAAAGTAGCAAGCCCGATCATCCATCCCAGCAATAACCAGATACTCAATTTTTGATCATCTTTCCTGATGAACAGGTGTGCCATAATATATAATGAAGCCGTCCAGAAAGGCATTTGCGGAGAATCGGGCAGGATAAATAAACCCGCAATAAAACCGGTATACACAGAACAGTTATAAATAAGTGCCGCATACCAGCCCGCTTTTTCATTAGCCAGCAGCTTGCCCGTTTTAAAAATAAACCAGGTAGAAACGGAGGCGCAAAGAATACTGCCCAGGCGGAGCGAAACTTCACTGACCCAGTTAAGATTGAAAGTGGTAATTCTTATCATCCATCCTAGTAGTGGCGGATGATCAAAATGATTCCAGTCTGGTTGCAGTGCATAGGTCCAGTAATACACTTCATCATTGCCTAATTCAAACAGGGAGGCCAATATTATTTTTACAACCCCGCTGATCAGGATCAGCCATAAGATTTTTCTGGAATATTGTGGATTCATGATTGCGTGGAATGGCAAATATCGTACCGTTATGCATCGGCTCGCTCTATCAACCAGCGCACCGCCAGTTCATACCCTTTCAGTCCCAGTCCAAAAATACTACCCGCCGATTTTCCTGAAACATGCGACAATTTCCGGAAATCCTCCCTCGCATGCACATTGCTGATATGCACTTCTACCACGGGTGTTTTAATAGCAGCAATCGTATCTCCTATTGCCACCGAAGTATGGGTGTAACCACCTGGATTTAACACTATGCCATCAAAATCATATCCCACCCGCTGCAGTTCATTAATCAGTTCTCCTTCTACATTACTCTGGTAATACTGAAAATCAACAGAAGGGAATACAATACGTAACGCATCCAGATACTTTTCAAAGGGCATATTGCCATAGATATCTGTCTCGCGCTTACCCAGCAGGTTTAAGTTAGGCCCGTTAATGATGGCGATTTTCATGAGTCTAAGATAAGGCAAAAACAAATGGCCACAGATTCACAGATTACCGCAGAGAAAATCTGTGTCAATCTGTGAATCTGTGGCGATAAAATAGATACTCCTAATTTTTCTGCTCGTTAATCATCTCAATAAAACGATCAAACAAATAACGGCTGTCATGCGGTCCCGGCGTGCTTTCCGGGTGATATTGCACACTAAATGCATTCCTGTCTTTCAAACGGATTCCTTCAATAGAATCATCATTCAGGTTCACATGCGTTATTTCAACATTGGGATGATTACGCACTGCTTCAGGATCTACACCAAAACCATGGTTCTGCGTAGTGATTTCACATTGGCCGGTAATTATATTTTTTACAGGGTGATTTAATCCCCTGTGCCCATGATGCATTTTAAAAGTAGGGATACCATTGGCAAGAGCAAGTAACTGGTGACCGAGACAAATGCCAAATACAGGCTTATTCTCGTTCAGTATTTCTTTCATAGTGGTAACTGCATAAGGCATGGCAGCTGGGTCACCGGGACCATTGGAAATAAAATAGCCATCCGCATTAAATTCTTTAAGCCTGCTGAAAGATGTTTTGGCAGGGTGTACCCTAATATGCGCGCCTCTTGAAACCAGGCATTCCAAAATATGTTTTTTCACCCCATAATCAAGTACGGCTACTTTAAAAGAAGCATCGGGGTTACCTAATTCATATTCTTCTTTTGTACTTACAGTACTGGCCAGTTCCAGCCCATCCATATCAGGAACTTTTGCTAACGCTGCTTTTAATTCTTCGGGGTCGGTTATATCTGTGGATATAATACAGTTCATCGCACCGCTGTTGCGGATATGCGCCACCAAAGCCCTTGTATCAATGCCTTCAATAGCTACTATATTATTTGCTTCCAAATATTCATGCAGATTGCCCTGGGCCTGTATACGGCTAAACTGTTCTTCCAGGTTACGCGCAATCAGGCCACGAATCTTAACACTGCTACTTTCAATATCCTCATTCTTCACACCATAATTACCAATATGCACGTTGTTCATGATCAGTACCTGTCCCGCATAACTCGGGTCCGTAAAAACTTCCTGGTAACCTGTCATGCCGGTATTGAAACATATTTCTCCGGTGGCCGTACCTTTCTTACCGAAAGAATGGCCATGAAATATATATCCGTCAGCTAATAATAAAATGGCGGGTTGATTGAGTTGATTCATTTTTTTATTTCCAGTTTCAATTGCAAAAAAAGTTCATATTGTGTAAACTTCACGGTAATTTTTCTAACATTATCATAATGGCTCGGTAACCCAAGAAAAAAGGCAAAATCTAAACGATTTTGCCTTTTATATTTTGTACTATTTCATCAGCTTATTCAGCAGCTTTTTCTTCGGTGGTGGGTGCTTCTACCTGGGCCTCAGCTACTGGCTCCGTTGCAGGGGCAGCAGCTTCCACAGCACTTTCGGCTTTTTTAGGAGCACGACCGCGACGTGTTTTCTTAGCTGGTTCAGCAGCTTTTTCAATACCATTACCGTAAATCTCGTTAAAGTCAACCAGTTCGATCATAGCTTTTTCAGCATTATCGCCCGGACGTATTCCTAATTTCAGGATACGGGTATATCCACCCGGACGGGCTGCGATCTTTGGACCAATTATAGTAAACAATTCTTTCACAGCAGCTTTATCCTGCAGCTGGGCAAATACCAATCTGTGGTTATGACTGATCTGTGTAGCAGATTCGTTTTTCTTGGTTTTCGTAAGTAAGGGCTCAACATATGTTCTCAAAGCTTTAGCTTTTGCCAAAGTGGTAACAATACGTTTGTGGGTGATTAACTGGCTTGCCAGGTTTTGTAATAAGGCAACCCTGTGTGCCTTCTTACGGCCGAGGTTGTTGATTTTGTCTCCGTGACGCATGACTTTTATTTTTAGACCTCACACCGTGTCAGGATTTGTGAGGTGATACTCTCTAACCCATAAATGGGAATTAGAAAGTTGGTTATTAAAAAATATATACTTCTTCCCTTGACTCCTGTTTAGGGGGCCTATGGAGAGAATTAATTATCTAAATTATCCAATCCCAATTTATTCAGATCCATTCCAAAGCTCAATCCTCTTTCAGTTAACACCTGCTCAATTTCAGAGAGTGATTTCTGACCGAAGTTTCTAAACTTCATCAGGTCTTCCTGCTCGTATTGTACGAGTTCGCTCAGGCTGTTGATCTTGGCAGCTTTCAAGCAATTGAAGGCACGTACAGAAAGATCAAGATCTTCCAATGGTGTTTTCAATACTTTGCGCAATTGTAATACATGCTCATCCACTACATCTTCTTTCTTGTCTTCCTTATTATCAAAAGTGATGTTCTCATCAGTGATGATCATCAGATGCTGGATCAGGATGCGTGATGCCTGTTTAACGGCATCTTCCGGATGGATGGTACCATCTGTAGCCACATCAAGGATCAGTTTCTCATAATCCGTTCTTTGTTCCACACGGTAATTCTCAATAGCGTATTTCACGTTCTTGATAGGTGTATGAATAGAATCTATAGCGATATAACCGAAAACAGAATCTTTAATCTTATTCTCTTCAGCAGGAATATAACCACGGCCTTTGGCGATAGTTAATTCAATATCCATTTTAGCAGTGGTATCCATAGTACAGATAACCAGCTCAGGATTCATTACCTGGAAGCTCTGCGAAAGTTCACCAATCATACCAGCATTAAACTCGGTACGTCCTTTAATAGAAAGGGTGATCTTTTCGTTGGCAACATCGTGCTCAACTGTCTTTTTGAAACGCACCTGTTTCAGGTTCAGGATAATTTCGGTAACATCTTCTGTTACGCCTTTGATAGTGGCGAACTCGTGATCTACCCCTTCTACCTTGATGCCTATCAGTGCAAATCCTTCAAGAGAACTCAATAATACCCTGCGTAAGGCATTACCAATTGTCAGACCGAAGCCTGGTTCTAGCGGACGGAATTCAAATTGTCCTTCGAAGTCATTTGCTTTTTGTAAAACGATTTTGTCGGGCTTTTGAAAGCTTAATATGGCCATATTAAAACTTGTTTTTTACTTGTTTGTCTCCGCACCCACATGAGATGTGAAGGAAATATTGTGAGTGAATAACAAATGGTGAATGGCCAAAAAATTAACCATGCACCATTCCTGTTCACTTATTTAGAGTACAACTCGACGATTAACTGCTCCTTAATATTCTCAGGAACATTTTCACGTTCAGGATGTGTAATGAAAATACCTTTTTTCTCTGCTTCGTTCCAATCCAGCCAGCTGAACTTAGGGTTCTTACCACGGTTCTTGCCGATTAATGATGAATTATCTGCACTTTTTGGTTTGTAAGTAATGATGTCACCTGGCTTACACTGGTAAGAAGGAATATTCATTACCTCACCGTTTACAGTGATATGCTTGTGATTCACCAACTGTCTTGCTTCCGGGCGGCTGGCTGTTAAACCTAAACGGTAAACAGTATTATCCAAACGCGCTTCCAGTAACTTAATCAGGTTCTCACCGGTAACCCCTTTTAAACGCTGTGCTTCTTCAAATGTTTTACGGAACTGGCGCTCTAATACACCATAGGTATATTTTGCTTTCTGCTTTTCTCTTAATTGTAAAGCATACTCGCCTAAAGTTTTACGCTTACGTGCCGCGCCATGCTGACCGGGAGGGTTGCTGTTCTTACCCAGCCATTTTGCATTGCCCAGAATGGGTTCTCCGAAAATTCTTGAGATTTTGGTCTTGGGACCAGTGTAACGTGCCATAATATTTGTTTTGATTTTTTAATGACGGTGTAAAATCAAAAAATCTAAAATCGATTATACACCCTGTTATGAAATAATTAAGAATTAAGAATTAGAAATTAAAAATTGTTAATTGCTAATTCTTAATTTTTAATTTAATTATACTCTACGTTGTTTAGGAGGCCTGCAACCATTATGTGGTAAAGGGGTTACATCTTTAATAGAAGTAACTTCAATACCTGATTGAGAAATAGAACGGATAGAACTTTCACGTCCGGAACCAGGTCCTTTTACGAATACATCTACACGCTTTAAACCCGCATCAACCGCTACTTTGGCGGCGTCAGCTGCAGCCATCTGTGCTGCATAAGGCGTATTCTTTTTAGAACCCTTAAAGCCCATTTTACCTGCACTGCTCCAACTGATAACCTGTCCGGCCTTATTAGTAAAGCTGATAATAATATTATTAAAAGTTGCTGAAATGCGCACTTCGCCTGCAGCTTCTACTTTTACAATTCTTTTTTTGGTAACAGATTTTGCGCTGTTCTGTGCTTTTTGTGGTTTAGCCATAATTCTTTTTTGAGGTGGTCGTTAAAAATATCCCGTTAACCGGGCACCGTATCGCTCTCCTTCCTTTCGGATATCCAAGCTTGCGGATTTTTATTTGAATTTGAAAATTACCTTTTCAAACTTTCAAATTACTTCTTCGCTACTTTCTTCTTACCGGCAACTGTCTTACGCTTACCTTTTCTTGTACGGCTATTGGTTTTGGTACGTTGTCCACGTACAGGTAATCCTTTACGGTGACGAAGGCCACGATAGCAGGCAATATCTAATAAGCGTTTAATGCTCATGGAAACTTCACTGCGTAAAGCACCTTCCACTTTAAACTCATTGTTGATGATGTTACGGATAGCACCCTGCTCTTCATCGTTCCACTGGTTAACTTTTTTATCGAAGTCAATTCCAGCTTTGGTCAGAATATATTGAGCAGTTGAACGACCGATACCAAAAATATAGGTCAGACCAATTTCTCCTCTTTTATTTTTTGGTATATCAATACCGGCAATACGAGCCATATGTGAATTTTAAATTTGAAAAGTTGAAAAGTTGAAAATGGAGGATTGGGAATTATAAAATTTCCCACTGCTCAATTTCCCAATTGCTTATCCCTGGCGCTGTTTAAAGCGGGGATTCTTTTTGTTAATAACAAACAGCTTGCCCTTTCTCTTCACGATCTTGCAATCAACGCTGCGTTTTTTAATGGAAGCTCTAACTTTCATTGTTTGTTTTTTATCTGGTTCCTGCTTACAGCGTTTCGCTTTTTGCGTTCGGCGTTCAGCGTTAAATTATTTATACCTGAAAATGATCCTACCCCTACTCAAATCATATGGACTCATTTCAACCCCCACTTTGTCACCCGGCAATATTCGGATGTAGTGCATCCTCATTTTTCCCGAGATGGTGGCCAGTATTTCGTGACCGTTTTCTAACTTAACCCGGAACATAGCATTGCTTAAGGCTTCCAGAATAACTCCATCTTGTTTGATCAGTGGTTGTTTCGACATACGATTTTTGGGGCTGCAAAGATATTAAAGTGCAACCGAAATATGAAAATTAAGTGGAGAAAATTCTAAATTTTGTGGAAAACCTTTTAAAATTACCTGCCAAAGCGGCGAATTTAGGTACAAATACTCAATTAAACAGGTTTACAGGTAAGATAAACTCCCACACATTAGGCTGCGTGGAACCCCGGAACTCATTATTTAGCAGGTGACTATACCGGATTCCAAAGGTAACGGGCTGCTGGTTCCACCATTTGGTATCAAAAAATAACTCAGTTCCTACGGTATTAAAAGGGAACTCAATACCGGTGCGCAGGCTTTTACCGCGGGAATAATCATAAAACAGATTGGCCCGCATCCGTAGAACGTAAACGATGCCGCCAAAACCCCAGTCAGGGTAGGCAAGTGGCAAATGATAATTAGCGCCTATTCTCCACATCTGCGGAAAATTTACTGCAGTATATCCTCTTGCAAAAGGGAAGTTATTTGAAAACAGATACTGTTGCAGCGTATCCCGGCTATGAAAGGCAGCAGTGAGCACAAGGTTATGGTTATTACCCAACCCGGGAAGATATAAAGAACCACTCGCCAAAAACTGGTGCGCGGTATTCTGGCTGATGATATTTTTATATTGCAATACTATACTCTGCGCCCAATGCGGATATACCTGCTGTGCCGACTTCTGAATCTGTCCTGTATAAACCAGTCTTGTATTGAGGTAGTTAAAGCTTTTATCACTGAACAATTTTTGTGCGGACCCGTTCCATTTCACACGTTCGGTATTAAGGGTAGCAGAAAGGGTAAGATAACGGTATTGTTTACCGCCAGATAAATTGAGAGGCAATTGTAAACCCGCGTAACCAATTAATTCATTCCAGTTAACCGCTGTATCCTTATTAAGAATTGCCGACCGGTTCCATGTCTGGCTAATACCTAATAAGGGTTCTAAATAGCTGCCCCCAAAAATGGTGTTATACCCAATTTTATGACTCCCTTCATTTTGATTGTATGTGTACGCAATTTCGGTGCGGAGCGTATTAAGTACATTTTGTCCATATATAGTGAATGAATATTCCGGCTGTTCATAAAAAGGGCGGTAGCTATGGAAGTTAAAGGGGTGAAATGATTTGGGATATTTACTTACTGCATAATTGCCTTCAGGCAAACTGTTCAGCATAAGACGGTCAGTGTTTTTATATACCCCGTCAACATATAGATCATTCAGTGAAGTTTCACTGTTCTTCATTTCCCATTTAGGTTCAAATGAAGCGAGGCGGTAACCATCTGCGGTAAAGACAGCGCTGATTAATTTTCCATCGGTGCTTATACCTCCCTGGTATAAGCCCGTAGCCGTGGATGCAAGGCGGTATGCACTTTTTTCTTTTTTACCATCAATTACGGCCCAAATTTCATCGCGGCCATTGTGGGTAAGTGTAAACAAAATGGTATCGCCCTGTACCTGCAAAAATCCAATAAGCCGGTTTGAGAACGGAAGAAGGGTTTCTACCGAAGCGGCATTTCCGATGGCATATTTCAGCAGCGCCATTTCACCTTTGCTATTTCTTCCCGTAACATATACGTGCCGGTCATCCGTTGAAAATTTAGGATTCGAAAAAAAGATCCCTCTTCCAGATAATGAATCTGACACTACACCGGAGGTGTTCAATATGTTTAACCTGGTTTCCATTAATGGATCCAGTTCTACGGCAACTATTCTATGCCCATCATGTGAAATATCCGGTGAAAAATATTTTGAACGGGTAACAATTTTTTGTTCCCCGCCTGTTTGTACATCCAATATTTTTATCGCGTTATACTCCCTGTTTGCGCGGCGTGGATCAGGTTGATAAGAAGCATAAACAATCTTACCATTATTGTAAGAAAAATAATCATCCACGGAAATATCCCGTATGGCAATCTTCTCTTCTGATTTATCCTGTATCCTGTAAAAAGCCGGTATGGAACGATAACTGTTTTTTAGAACAATCAGTGACCCATCAGAACTAATGTATGGGTATTTATAATTGATTACATTGTTCTTTTGCGTAGGCGTGAGCCAGTTTATTTTTTCATCCCCGCTACGTTCCCATTGTTGCCGGTAGTACTGCATGGCATCGGCTACAAAACGGTTAAATGGAACGCCCGTATGTTTTTTTACAGCACGCTGGAACGGGTAAATAAAAGGTTTAAAACGGACTGCATCATCGGTTACTTTTCTCCAGATATCATCTCCATATTTTTTTCTTCCGTAGGCAACCAATAAATAACCCAGTGCATAATGATCGGGAACATACTTTCGCAAAGAACCATTGCGCATTTGTTCATAATTGTATTGCTTGCCTGCAAGAAACAATGACTGGTAATTACTTAAAAACAATGGCAAAGCTCCCCTGCCCTGCCGCGTTAATTTGGTTTCATTAAAAACGGCATCCCCTTCAAAGAACCAATCCGGAACAGCCGCTGCATTGGCAAGAGCCTGTCCCTCTTCCCCCAGTATAAAAGATGCGAAGCGGGAAAATCCTTTGTTGAAATTACTATACTGCTGCACATGCCTGAACTCATGCACCGCGAGATTATCGGCCCAGCTAACAGCACCCAGGTGAAAGGGATCCTGTGGAGGGGTGAGATAAAATTCACTTCTATAAGGAGCCAGACCTACATACGCATTGGAGACAGATGTTTGGTTATGCAGAACGATGCTGATTTTACGGATGGTATCACCAATGCTGTGGGCATAATTTCTCCGCAAAGCATGAACCACTGTAGCAATTCTTTGCGCTTTTACATCCAGGCCTTTGGGGAAAATGATGCGTACCGTATCCGTATTAATTTGCTGCCAGCGAATGGTAGACGGGTCTCCTCCAAACTGCTGCGCGAGGGAAAAGTAAAAAGTAAAAAGGCAAAGGGTAAAAGGCAAAAAAAACTTCATTCAGAAAAGATTTTTTTGAAGTTAGTTGAAATGATAATAGTCTATAGCTCATTTAACAATCTGTTCTTTATATTTCAGATGCATTGCGCCTTTGCATAGTTGCGAGTTAACTTTCACGCCAATTCGCAACTATTAAACCCACTGGCTATCAGAAAAAAATTTGTTTTACATCGGTTCGTCGGTGAGGTGTATTTTGGTCATGTCAAAATATTGATTCTGCAATTGGTGAACATGATGCACATTGGGATTATGGCGCCTGTCTTCACGGTACCACATTTCCATTCTTGAAAAATCATCTGCAACGGGAAGTACAATACGGAAAGATCCTTTCATGTATTTTACGGAACCATCTTCATTAACCAGTTTCTTAAACCCGAGTTTTAATAAAATTTCATCATTGAGTACTATGGGATGCAGTTTATCTGTTTCAAACCAAAAAGACTGGACTTCGGTGGTTACTTCCACCTGCTTTTCATCCCCGTTCAAACGGGTTACTTCTCCTTCCCAGGTTTTGCCCTCATATTCTGCCCGTACATAATCGCCAATTTTAATGTCGTTGAATTTGATCATAAGTCAAGATTTTTTAGGACGATAAGTTAGGAATTTTTTGGCTAAGAGAAAAAAAGAGTAGAAAGAGATAAATGAGGGTCATGCTGTCGCACTTGTATACTCTACTCTTTGTCTCTTTCTACTCTTATATCTCTTGGCTATAGCTATTCTGCCCAGCTCATGGTGTAGCCGGGGTTCTCGATGCGTAGCGCTTCTTCGGTAAGTTGAAGCGGATGAAAAGTATCTACCATCACGGCCAGTTCCTGTGTTTCTTTTTTGCCGATACTTTTTTCTACAGCACCCGGATGAGGGCCATGCGGTATACCTGCCGGATGAAGCGTAATCATTCCACTTGTTACATTTTTACGGCTCATAAAATCACCGGCCACATAATATAATACTTCATCACTGTCTATATTACTGTGGTTATAGGGAGCGGGTACGGCATTGGGATGATAGTCGTATAAACGCGGACAAAAACTGCAAACCACAAAATTATTCGCTTCAAATGTCTGGTGAACAGGTGGTGGCTGGTGCACTCGCCCGGTTATGGGCTCAAAATCATGGATACTGAATGCGAAGGGATAACAGCAACCATCCCATCCCACTACATCAAAAGGATGATGGGCATAATGAAGTCCGTATAAAATGCCTTTCTTTTTTGTTTTAATCAGAAAGTCACCTTCAGCATCAATGGTGGCGAGCTGTTGTGGGCGGCGGATATCTCTTTCACAAAAAGGAGAATTTTCCAGTAACTGCCCGTACTTACTCAGGTATTTTTTAGGATAACGGATGGGACTAAAACTTTCCACAATAAATAATCGGTTATCGGCATTGTTGAAATGAATCTGGTAAATAGTACCCCGGGGTATTAACAGGTAATCTCCATATGCAAAGAGTAACTCGCCATATTGAGTGGTAAGTTTACCGGAACCTTCATGTATAAAAATGAGTTCATCTGCATCTGCATTTTTATAAAAATAATCAGTCATGCTTTGTTGCGGTGCAGCCAATACAATATGGCAATCATTATTCACCAGCACGGCTTTACGGCTTTGCAGAAAATCTTTTTCTGTTTGAATTTGGAACCCTTCCAGACTGCGGTGTTTCAACATTTTTTCTTCCGCCACTTTGGGTACTACATTTACCGGTTCATCTGTATGCGTGATCTGTGTTGGGGGATAGAGATGATACAGCAGAGAATAATCATTACTAAATCCTTCTGTTGAAAATAACTGTTCCGAATACAAACTGCCATCCGGCTTACGGAACTGGGTATGTCTTTTATGCGGGATGGTGCCGAGCGTATGATAATGAGGCATGGAGATTAATTAGCAATTAATAATTAGTAATTAAAAAATTTTTAGAGATAGGAGACCATTTAAATACTTAATTACGTTATGAGGGAAAATATAAAATTCAAAAAATCGCTTCACGCTGTAAGCTTCTTCGCATAAAAATACAATTCTTAGTTCGATAGTAGGTCGTAGTTTGCCTCTTTATTTAGCGATAACGATTTTATATTTTGTGCCTTTTATTTTTTCCTGCTGAACCAAAGGAAGAAGGGTTTTTATCGTATTCTTTTTAACCGCAACAAATGCGTTATGATCTTTTACGATGATCAGCCCGAGGTCATTCTTTTCCAGTTTCCCTTTTTTGGAAAAAAATCCTACGATATCCACCTTATTCAATTTATCTTTTTTACCACCATTGATGTAGAGGGTGATCCATTCTGAAGGCAGGGGCAATTTCTGTCCCGAAGGAATAGATAATACCGGGGGCTTTTGCCTTACATAATATGGCATAGGTTCATCACCATGCAATAATAGATAAGCTGTCCCGGATGCATGCATACGGGCCGTTCGCCCATTACGATGCGTAAACTCGGCTTCAGTGGAGGGCAAATGGTAATGAATTACATGTTTCATTTCGGGAATGTCCAGTCCGCGTGCAGCAAGATCAGTAGCAATTAAAAAACGGGCACTGCCATTTCTAAACTGTATTAACGCCTGCTCTCTTTCCATCTGTTCCATACCGCCATGAAAAGGGGTATTCTCCAATCCCTTTTCTTTCAGTAATGCACTGGTTCTTTCAACAGCATCGCGGTGATTACAGAACACCAGTGCAGGTTCCTCATTAATATAACAAAGGAGATCCAGCAAACGATTTACTTTATCTTTTTCTTCAGACAACACCATTTGCAGGGTAAGCGCGTCTGTTAGTCCATCTGTTTCTGTAAAATCAAGAACCGTTAACTCACCAACACCCGTAAACTCAGGAATAGCCACGCTGGATGTGGCGGACACCAATATTCTTTTTTCAATATTTTTTAATGACCCGATAATAAAAGACATTTCCTCTTCGAAGCCCAAAGCGAGTGATTTGTCAAATTCATCCAGTACCATTGTTACCACGGCGTCTGCAACAAATGTCTGCCTACGGATATGATCACCAATACGGCCAGGTGTGCCAATTAATAAAGCCGGTGGTTCTGCAAGATTCTGGATTTCCGTCTGCATATCATGACCGCCATAACAGCAACCTACTTTATAACCGGTAGCCATTTTTTTCCATACCTGCTCTACCTGGATGGCGAGTTCGCGGGAAGGTGTGAGAATCAAACACTGCACGCGGTTGTCAGTTTGCTTTAATAATTGGTATACCGGTAAAAGGAACGCTACTGTTTTGCCCGAACCCGTAGGTGACAATAGCAGAATATCTTTTTGGGAAAGAATAGTTGCAGCTGCTGCTTCCTGCATAGGGTTTAATGTATCAATACCAAGATGGGAAAGTAATACCGGAAGATTTTCATTCAATTGCATCTGCAAAGATAAAGAATTGGCGGGAGCCTTGTTCAGCACTGATATAAAAGCTCAGTTAATCGATCAACTTCTTCGCTTGTATTAAATACATGCAATACAATACGCAAACGTTCTTTCCCTTTGGGAACAGTGGGATATAATATGGCGCGAACATCCAGATTATGCTGCTGCAGGCGCTCTGCTACCATTTTTACCTGCTCATTTCCGGGAATAATCACTATTTGAATGGCAGTTGAAGAAATCAGCCTTTCATAACTAATCTCTGCTGACTGAAACTTTTTTATCAATTCTTTTAGGTGGTTTCGCTCTGCATGCATTAGCGGAAAGCTGTTATAACTCTCTTTAATAGCCGCTACTGAGAGTTCTGGCAAAGAAGTAGAATACACAAAACTTCGGGCAAAATTTACAAGGTAATTACGCAGATGTATTGAACCCAGTATTATTGCGCCATGACAACCGCAGGCTTTGCCAAAAGTATGGACCCGTGCGAAAATCTTTTTTTGCAAACCCATTTGCTGAACAAGTCCTTCACCCTTCTCTCCTATCACCCCGGTTGCATGCGCTTCATCAATAATAAGGTGAGCATTATATTTTGAAGCCATCATTACTAATTCCGCTAATGGGCAAAGATCGCCATCCATACTGAACACGGATTCTGTAACGATAAAAACTGTACCAGTTGCACGCACTATTTTTTTTTCAAGATCAGCAATATCATTATGTGCAAATGAAAAGGAGTGGGAAAAAGATAAACGAATACCATCGCGGATAGAGGCATGGCATAAATGATCATATAATAGGGTATCCCCTTTTTGCGGAACGGACGACAATAAACCGATATTGGCATCGTAGCCTGAATTGAAAACCAATCCGGCATCCGCTTCATGAAAAGCAGCAATTGTTTTTTCCACTTCTTCCACTAAAGAATAATTGCCTGATAATAGACGGGAGCCTGTGGAACCAGGAGACAGATGGGCGTTGGGCGCATGAAGTCTTGAGTTGTATACAATACCTAAATAATCATTGGAACAGAAATCTGTTTTTCCATTGGGCAAACGCAGTTCCCGCAGCGAATGATTGATCCTGCGTTCATTTAATTTTTTCTGTAAAAAATCATCTGCGTACATCTGTCAAAACTAAAGGATTGTTACAGATATTTGTCAAATGAGACCAAACACCATGGTCCATTCACCATTCTCAACAAACCATCATGGAGCTTTCAGAACATACTAAAAATATACTTGGCCTTCATTTGCCTACTGATCCGCGATGGGTTGATCTTGCTGGTATTTCGCTGGAAGCAATACTAACAGACCATGCTTATTGCGAGCAGAAAGCTGCCACTACCTGTATTACACTTATACAAAGATATTCGGATAAAGAAAAACTCGTGTACGAACTGGCTCCGATTGTTGCGGAAGAATGGGGACATTTCAGGTTGGTGCTGAATGAACTAAAAAAGCGTAACCTAAAACTGGGCAAGCAGCGTAAAGATGCATATGTAAATAAACTGATTGAATTTCAAAAAAAAGGCGGTAGTCCGGAAGACCGTCTGCTGGATCATTTACTAACCATGGCTTTAATAGAAGCCAGGAGTTGTGAGCGTTTTAAACGATTGAGTGAAGGTCTGACAGATGCATACCTGCGCAATTTTTATCGTCGTTTTATGGAAAGTGAAGCAGGTCATTACACTTTATTTATCGAACTGGCAGAAACCTACCTTGAAAAAAGCATGGTTAGAAAACGCTGGAACGAATGGCTGGTATATGAATCAGGGATAATGCAGGAAATGGAACTGAGGGGCGACAGGATACATTAACAAATACGGGAAGCTTACAAGTCAGGTATAAATACGTTAACTTAGGAATACATCAATCAATAGATTTGTATGAAAAAAGAGAATATGGGACTTATCTATGCAGACATTGAACTGATCAACACCGATGATCTTGGATTGGCCAGACGCGGTTTTATTGACATTGATGAAATAAAAAGAATACACGTAAATATGCTTGTTGATACAGGCTCTTACATGTTGGCCATTAATGAAAATATGCAGGCAT
>JBBRHM010000078.1:0-16762 GCA_038222655.1 Chitinophagales bacterium
GTACTGTCATACGCTGCTGGAAAGCCGTTGCTTTTTGTATAATTATATTGAACTGCATAGCCCAGCTTTTCCACCAGTCCGCTGATACCTGCTCCGCCGCGGAAAGTTTGGTAAGTGCCATACGCTGCTGAGGCATTGACCGCCATTTTTTTCCTGCTGGCTTTTTTTAGAAACACCTGGATAACACCTGCTACGGCATCACTTCCCCATAACGTACTTTGTCCGCCTTTTAATATTTCAATTTTCTCTACCTGGTCAAGTGTGATGCTGTTGAGATCAAAAGAATTATTGGTAAGTGAGGGATCAAATACGGGTGTACCATCAATTACTACCAGCATATTGCCCGAACCCGCTCCTCTGAAATACAGGTCCTGGTTGGTGCCCGGCGTATTATTAGCGCCATTAATAAAAAAGCCTGCCTGCGAATTTAATAATTCACTGATGGATTGGCCCGCATGATTACTGATCATTTTCTGATCAATAACCGTAATGATTTTACCCGTTTGTGATTGTTTGAGATTGCTTCTGGTGGCGGTAACCACTACTTCGTCAAGAACCTTGACGGTGTCTGTTTGTGCAAAGGCAGTACTGCCTGTAAGCAGTGCTGCGAGGAGCATTAGTTTTTGGCTCATTGTTGGGTTTTTAAAAATGGAACAATGAGCTTTCAGGAAAATAAAAAAACGGAGAAATAATAAATTGCCGCTGCAGCAGCATTCTACAATTCCATGCTTTTCGCCCGAAAGCCGTGAATAATTTGTTTGTACGTGGCAGGTCTTCTGGCTCGCTCCGTGTTGAACACCTTCCCATTCTTTGCAGAACAGTGGTATGAAGATTCAACAGACGTGTGTCGTAAAACGATACACGTAAAGAGCTTACAGCTACGGGGATAGCGCCGGAATTACACCGGACTTCCCTTTTAACCCCGACCGATCGGGGACCCAATACATGGCAAATGTAACCGCCAGCAGCATAGCGTAAAATTTAATTCTGCTTAAGTTTTACACTTCTCGTTGAAAACTAGTGAATAGACAATGGCCAATGGGAAAGTTTTTTTGAAAAACACTTTTATTATACCCAATCACTCACCGCTCACAACTCACCATTCACTATTCCCCTAAGTTTCCTACATTTAAACCCACAGTTTGAGAATATGCAGGGAAAACAAAAATTAAATCTCTTCAGCTTTACCATGATAGTGGTTGGGCTGGTAATTGGTATGGGCATTTTTCGTACGGCAGCCACCAGTGCCAAAGACGCGATCGAGCCTTCTGTATATTTTACAGCATGGCTCTTAGGCGGGCTGGTGGCCTTATGTGGAGCCCTTACCTATGCCGAGATAGGTAGCAGGTACCCTGTTACGGGTGGATATTATAAAGTTTTTTCGTATGCGTATCATCCCAGTATTGCCTTTGCGATTAATTGTATTATTCTCATTAGTAACGCAGCCAGTTTAAGTGGTGTGGCATTGATAGGGAGTGGCTATATCACCAAATTATTTCCGCAGGTGGGTTGGACGGATATTGATAAAGCATTGATCAGCTGCGTGGCCATCGTGGTTTTTTATGGTATCAATTTAAGGGGACTTCGTATGAGTTCGCGGGCGCAGAATATTTTAATGATGATCAAGATCGGGATGATCCTGGTATTGATAGCAGCACTGTTTTTTCCACATCATGAGGTTACACAGGCAACGGTAGTTTCCACTACTACGCCGTCTATGAGCTGGATACAAAGTTTGGGCATCAGTCTTATCGCTGTTTCTTTTACCTATGGCGGTTACCAACAAACCATCAACTTTGGAAATGAAGTTGATAAACCGGCTAAGAATATTCCACGGGGTATTCTGATAGGCATAGCGATTATTATTGGCTTGTACCTGCTCGTAAACCTTAGCTATTATACCATTATCGGATTTGATAACATGAAAGGCGAAAGAGAAATCGCTTATGTAGTAATGAATAAAACCTTTGGTAAACAAGGTGCTGATATTTTTTCTTTCTTTTTATTTTTCGGTGTACTGGCCTATGTAAATGCTTTGCTGATGAGTAACCCCCGGGTTATGTATGCTATGAGTAGTGAAGGCGTATTGCCGAAAGTTTTTTCAAAACAGAACCCTAAAAATGATGTACTCATGGTTTCCTTAACGGTATTTGCCGCCATGTGTATCATCATACTTTTCTTTGCACAGACGTTTGAAAAAATTCTCAACTTCACCATATTTTTAGATTGCTTTGGCATGGTAGCTTCGAGTGCCACCATTTTTGTGTTCCGTAAACGTACGCGCCACCTGGATGGAACAGGTATTTTTAAAATGAAATTATTTCCCTTATTGCCCTTAATTTTTATAGCCGCGTATTTATTTGTTGGGATAAGCATTACCATCCAAACACCCGATACCGCGCTGGTAGGATTGGCGGTATTGGCCGCTTTTATGATCATTTATTTTGTGGCAAAAAAAATTAATAATCAACCACCACCCCTTACGGAGGAACCCTAGCATGGATATTTCATACATCTTGAATGAACTGGCAGAAGACCGTGACGATTATTTTCGCGCCATTGCACCCCCCATTATGCAGACCAGCAATTTTGCTTTTAAAAAAGTAGCGGAGCTGCGTAAATCTTTCGGGGATGAATATGCTACCTGGTTATACAGCCGCGGGCTGAATCCCACCGTTGACATTCTCCGTAAAAAATTAGCTGCACTCGATGCGGCTGAAGATTGCCTGGTATTTAATAGTGGTGCGGCTGCCATATTTGCGGCGGTACTGGCTAATGTAAAAAGCGGTGATCATATTGTAAGTGTACGCAATCCTTATACATGGGCACAGCGAATGTTTGAAGTGATCCTTCCCCGTTTTCAGGTAAGCGTTAGCTATGTGGATGGAACGGTGACAGAAAATTTTGCAAATGCCATTCAACCCAATACCACACTTATCTATCTTGAATCGCCCAACAGCTGGTTTTATGAATTGCAGGATCTGAAAGAAGTGGCCCTTTTGGCAAAGCAGCACAACATTATTACCATTTGTGATAACAGTTATTGCACCCCAATTTTTCAGCAACCCATTTCGCTGGGTATCGACCTGGTATTACAATCCGCTACCAAATATATTGCGGGCCATAGTGATACCGTAGCCGGTGTGTTAAGCGGCAGCGGCACCATGATAGAAAGAATATTCAATAGTGAATACATGAACATTGGTTCCGGCATACAACCCTTCAATGCCTGGTTACTGATCAGGGGTTTGCGTACTTTACCGGTAAGACTGGAGCGCATCACTAAAACCACAAAAGAGGTGATCGTTTTTTTACAAAATCATCCCAGGGTTGAAAAACTCTTTTTTCCTTTAGACCCTTCTTTCCCCCAATATGAACTGGCACAGCAACAGATGAGCGGAGCCTGCGGACTACTTACATTTATTATAAAAGCAGAAAGTTGTGAAACAATAGAATTGTTCTGTGAATCATGTAAACATATATTAATGGCCGTAAGCTGGGGCGGACACGAATCACTGATCCTGCCCAAATGCGCCGGTATGAAGCCGGAAGCGTTCAACCCCGCTGATCCTGCCCATCGTTCTTTACGCTTATATATAGGACTGGAAGAGAGCAGCTACCTTATTTCTGACCTTTCTTTGGCTTTTGATGCGATCAATCACCTTTCATAGCTGATTTTGAACGCTTTAGCCAATTTACTTTCCGCCTGTCTAAAATTTAGGGAAGTGGAGGGGAAACCATTATTTTTGTTAATATGAGAAAGCTGCTAACCCTGCTATTCTGCACCATACTAATGCAGTCAAGTGCCCAACGCGCATCTGATAACTGGGATCTACGTCATTGTATTGAGCATGCCTTACAATTTAATATATCCATACAACAGGCAGATGTGCAGGCAAGAATAGCAGCACTGCAGGCGAAGCAGGCTAAATATAACCGCTACCCTAATTTGGGGGGTAGTTCATCAACCGGTGTGCGTTTTGGACGTTCTATCGATCCCACGACCAACTCATTTTCCACTTCACAGTTCCTGTATCAAAATTTTGGTATTAATGCAGGTGTGCAGTTGTATAATAACGGTCGTTTAAAATACAGCAGGGAAGCCGCAGAGTTTAATGCAAAAGCTTTGTTGGCAGATGTGGACAGGGTGAAGAATGATATCTCCTTTAACGTGGCCACTTATTATTTACAGGTGCTGGCAGCCAAAGAACAAATTTCGATCAGCGAAGTACAGATAGCACAGACTCAGAACCAATATGACATCACTAAAAAAAGAGTGGATGCCGGTGTACTGCCCGAATTGAATATTGCGGAAGTACAGGCACAACTAGCGCTTGACAGTAGCAATTATTATGTATCCAAAGGTAATTATGAACAAAACCTGCTGGCTTTGCGCGCCCTGCTTAATCTTGATACCGATGTGTTGTTCGGAATAGAAACCCCGCCTGTTGACCAGATACCCCTCGAAACATTTGCAGAACTGCAGCCGGAACTTGTTTACCAGTCGGCTATCAGCCTGCAACCAATTCAAAAGGTGAATGATTTCAGGATAAAAGCCGCACAGAAAAATATATTGGTTGCCAATGCGCTGAGATACCCTACCATCTCGCTTGGTGGTAATCTATCTACCAATTTTTCCAATTCTTTTAAAACGATTAGCGGAGCGGCTTTTCAGGGATATAGCCCTATTACCGGCTCTGAACCTATCATTATGTACAATAATGTAAACTACTATGTACAAACACCAGTTTACAAAGTAACCCAGACCTCCCGTGGCTTCGGCCGTTTATGGGATGGATGGGCAAATCAGCTTAGTAATAACTTTGGTCAGAATGTAGGCATCAGTATTAGTGTACCCATATTTAATAATTTCCAGGGAAGAACTTCTTACAGAATATCCAAACTGGATCTGAAATATGCCGAGCTTACCAAGCTGCAGAGCGATCAGAAATTACACCAGGATATTTATACTGCCTATACCAATGCCATTACTGCCCTGCAGAAATTTAATGCGGGCAAGAAAAGCGTAGAAAGTGCACAGAAAGCTTACGATTTTGCCAGTAGACGGTATGAAGTAGGGTTATTGAGTTCACTGGATCTACTTACCAATCAAAATAATCTACTCAAAGCCAAAATGACACAACTTGGCAATCAGTATGATTATGTTTTCAAAATGAAACTGCTTGAATTCTATAAAGGGAAGGGCCTGAAATTATAAATATATACAGCAGTGTGAAAACTGCTGAAACAAATTTTTTTTATGAATAAGAAATTGATATGGATCATTATTGGCTTAGTGGTTTTGATTGGCATCCTTATCGGTCTTAAAAAAGGCGGTATAATTGGCAAGGAAGAAGGCATCAAAGTGTCTTCCGAAAAAGTTGCCCAGCGTACCATCATTGAAACGGTCAATGCAAGTGGTAAAGTATATCCTGAAATAGAAGTAAAAGTAAGTCCGGATATCAGTGGCGAGATTGTTCAGCTGAATGTAAGTGAAGGAGACAGCGTAAGAAAAGGACAGATACTCGCGAGAATTTATGCAGATATCTATGTAACCCAACGCGACCAGGTAGTAGCGGGTGTTAATCAAAGTAAAGCACAACTGTCTAATTCTACTGCCAGTCTTATCGGTTTAAAAGCTACCGTTGATAACCTCAGAAATTCTTATGAGCGTCAAAAAAAATTATTGAACGATAAAGTAATCTCCCGTGCCGAGTTTGAACAGTCAGAACAGGCTTACCGCACTGCCGAAGCCAATTACAATGCTGCCAAAGAAGGTTTGAAAGGTGGCGAAGCCTCCATACAAAGTGCCAGAGCCCAGTTATCAAAAGCAGACAAAGATATCTCACGAACCGTGATCACTTCACCCATGGATGGAATGATCAGCCTGATGAATGTAAAAAAAGGAGAACGCGTAGCCGGTAACAGTTTTAATGTAGGTACCGAAATGATGCGTGTTGCCGATATGAGCAGCATTGAAGTAAGGGTTGATGTTGGTGAGAATGATATACCCAAAGTAAAACTGGGCGATACCGCCATTGTGGAAGTGGATGCATACACCAACCGTAAATTCAAAGGCCTCGTGTATAAAATAGCGAATCCTAATACCGGATTAGCGTCAGGCAGCGGTGCGGAAGTAACGAATTATAAAGTGCATATCCGGTTATTACCGGCAAGCTATGCTGACCTGGTAGGAAGTGGTATCCGTTTTCCTTTCCGCCCGGGAATGAGTGCCAGTGCAGATATTCAGACAAGAAGAAAAGTGAATGTGATTTCAGTGGCACTGAATGCAGTTACCACACGTGATAAAAACAGCGACAAATCTCCCACAGATAAAAAAGACGATAAAAAGCCTGATCAAAACGCCCCCAAATCTGTGAGTGCAGATGATGATATCCAGGAAGTGGTGTTTGTTTTGCAAAAAGGGAATACCGTAAAAAAGGTAAAAGTAAAAACGGGTATCCAGGATCTCAATAATATTGAAATCATATCTGGACTGAATCAGGGGGAAGAAGTAATTACCGGCCCCTATTCCATTGTTAGTAAAACGCTCAAAGATGGAAACCTCGTTACCATTGTGGCAAAGGATAAATTGTTTGAGGATAAAAAGCAGTAATCCTTCTGGTCAAAATAAATACAGGCGGCAGCTAAACACTGCCGCCTGTATTTTGAAAAGAAGCCTCTTTCGTATGTTTGCTGAATTATTAAACGGGTAGATATGCAGTTTGGGATAATCGGAAGTGGAAGCTGGGCCACCGCACTCGCAAAAATTCTTACAGATAACGGTAACACTATTCATTGGTGGGTGCGTAACAACGATACCATCCGTTATATGCAGAAAAGAAGGCACAATCCCCATTATTTAAACTCGGTTTATTTTAATGAACAGCAACTGCAACTGTCTGATGATATTCAAACCGTGGTTGCAAAATCAGAGGTGGTAGTAATCGCTGTACCCTCTGCTTATGTAGACGAAGTTTTGCAGCCATTACCCGCCGATGCGTTTGCCGGCAAAAAAATTATTTCTGCCGTTAAAGGAATTCTACCCGCAGAAAATCAATTACTGAATGATTATCTGGCCTTGCATTTTCAGGTAGCGCTGCATGATTATTTTGCATTGCTCGGACCCTGTCATGCAGAAGAAGTAGCCGCAGAAAAACTATCTTATCTCACTTTCTCAGGTGAAGATGCAGATACGGCCGCTGCTATAGCTTCTTATTTTAAAACAGAATACATCAGCACCGTAGTAAATAAAGATATATGGGGCGTACAATATGCTGCCATTTTAAAAAATATTTATGCGCTGGGTGCAGGTATCGCACACGGTCTTGACTACGGAGATAATTTTTTGAGCGTATATATTTCCAATAGCGCCAATGAAATGGTAACGTTTTTAAAAATGGTTAATTCCAATGGGCATGCGCCTGTTGAGCCGCCTAATTATAAAGCTTCTGTTTATTTGGGCGACCTCCTGGTTACCTGTTACTCGCTATACAGCCGCAACAGAACCTTTGGTAATATGATAGGGAAGGGCTATTCTGTAAAAGCGGCCCAACTGGAATTGAATATGGTGGCAGAAGGATATAATGCCACTAAATGCATTTATAAAACCAATGAGTCGGTAATGGCAGATATGCCGCTGGCCGATACCATTTATCATATACTATGGGATCATTTACCGGCGAGGGAAGGGTTTAAAAAAATAGAAACCTTCCTGGTGTAAAAAGAGTAACCTTTTTTATACTTTAAATAAATCAGCAGCAATTCCATCTGCAAGAAATTTACCGGAAGAAGTCAGTTGTAAAATATCCCCGGTTTCAGCAAGATGACCATGCATAATATGTTTTTGTGCAGTATGCATTACTCTTATGCGTTCATCATTACCCCAGTCCGATTCCACGCGTTTTAAAGAAAGGCCCTCACTTGTCCGCAGGCTGGTCATAATATATTCGTTCAGTTGCTGTGCAGCAGTTAATATTTCTATTTCAAAAGGGAGATTATTTGATTCAATATTTTTTACATACAAAGAATTATTGGCCACATTCCATTGCCTGCTGGTACCATTAAATGAATGTGCAGAGGGGCCCAGCCCGAGATAGGGCATTCCCTGCCAATAACTACTGTTATGACGGCTGCGAAATCCGGGCCGGGCAAAATTGGATATTTCATAATGCTCAAAACCTGCTTCCGTCATCCATTCAGTTAGTAATGAAAAATGCCGGGCCTGCTTATCGGCATCAATATTTTCTGTTTGCTGTGTATCAATCATTTTAGCCAAAGCGGTTTTGGGTTCCACTGTTAAGGCATAGCAGGAGAGATGGGGAATACCAAGTGAAAGAGCCGTTTGCACATTCTGTTTCCATTTTTCATCGGTTAAACAAGGGGTCCCATAAATAAGATCGATGGTGATATTGGAAAAGCCATGCTGTTGGGCCATTTCAATGCAATGTCGCGCCTGCTGTGCATTGTGTGCGCGGTTCATCCATTGAAGATCGTCTTCAAAAAAAGACTGTATACCAATACTCAGCCGGTTAATACCTGCTTCTTTCCATCCGGTTAGTTTCTCTTGGGTAATATCATCTGGGTTAGCTTCCAGGGTGATTTCGGCATTGTCCGAAAAGCTAAAAACATTCCGTAAAACCTCAATCGTACTTCGAACATCCTCCTTTGTAATTACTGATGGTGTACCCCCGCCAAAATACAGGGTTTGTATTTCTTCAGAAAGATAGCCATGCTGCAGTGCTGCTTCTTTCCTGATCGCCTGCATCATCTCCGGTAATAATTGCTGTGAAGTGGAAAAATGAAAATTGCAGTAATGACAGGCTTTTTGGCAAAAAGGAATATGAATATAGATACCGGCCATTGAACAGTTGATTAGTGGCAAAAGTAATTTGAATGGATGAGAAATGTTAATAGGGTATGGTGAGTGGTTAATAGTTATTAGTCCATAGTCCATGGAACCACCTGCTCCTTCTTTCAGAACAGGCACGATTAATGCGTTTACTTCAATATTTTTGCTACAAATGCACGGTTTGAAAAATCTTTTCCTGACAATATTTATCATAGGTTACTGTTGTACATGCTTTGGTCAGATCGATTCCATTCCTGTGAACCAACCAGAGTCTGCCCGCATACAACAGCCCAAACCACCTGTGGCAGTTCTTCCTGTTAATAAACCACCTGTTTCAGTTGTAACTGCACCCATTAAAAAAAAGGGCTTAGATAGTTCCGTTCGTAAAACCACCGATACTTTGTTAGTGCAAGCAAGGCTTACACGCGCAAAACTTCTCCGCGACAGCCTTGTAAGCGATTCATTGAAAAAAAAGGCTGTTATCGTAAAATTGCCCCGGAAGGATACCGCTACCTATAAAAAGTATGAGACCCATCCCTTCCTGCCTCTCAAAGGACCGGCAAAATTTATGGTGATTGATTATCACAGGCAATCATCTAAAAATGAACTGTTCTACTTAATGGCAGCGATATTTATTTGCCTGGCTTTTATCCGGGCCGGGTTTTCCAAATATTTCAGGAATGTTTTTTTGTTATTCTTCCAGACTTCCCTAAGACAGAAACAAAACCGGGAACATCTGTTACAGGACAACTTTGCTTCTTTACTCATTAACTTGCTTTTTTTTATTAGTACGGGTTTATACATAACGCTCCTGTTAAAATATAAGGAATGGACGACTGCCCCCTTCTGGGTGCTGGCCATAGCTTGTGCCACTGCTTTGGTAGTAATTTATATGGGTAAATATCTTTTCCTCTTGTTTGCAGGCTGGGTATTTAATGCCAGGGAAGCAGCCGGCTCCTATGTGTTCCTGGTTTTCCTTGTTAATAAAGTAATAGGGGTTTTGCTGATACCCTTTTTGCTAATACTCTCTTTTGCGGATCTGCAGTTGGCCAATATAGCCGTTACGGTTTCTTTTGGAATGATCGCTTTATTATTCGTTTACAGGTACTTCGTATCATTTAGTGACATACGGAATAAACTGAAAGTGAATGCCTTACATTTTTTCCTTTACCTTTGTGCGGTAGAAGTGCTTCCGTTATTATTGATTTATAAGCTATTGATCAATTATATGGGTGGAAATTTTTAATTTTGCATAATCTAGAAGCATGTTAAAAACCGGGTCAAAAAAGACAGCGATTGTAACACCCAAAAAAATTCTAATATCACAACCTCGCCCTGAAAGCGATAAGTCCCCCTATTTTGATCTGGAAAGGAAATACAATGTTGAATTGGTTTTCCATCCATTCATCAAATTGGAGGGGATTCCCGCCAGAGAATTCAGGAAGCAGAAGATCGATATTATGTATTATACCGGCGTGATGTTCACCAGCCGTAACGCGATCGATCATTTTTTTCGCATGTGTGAAGAAATGAAAGTGACCATTGGGCAGGATACCAAGTATTTCTGCATTACGGAAGCCGTGGCCCTCTATCTCCAAAAATTTATCCTCTACCGGAAGCGCAAAGTTTTCTATGGCGCCGATGGAACCAATAAAAGCATGTTCGATGTAATCAACAAACACAAGGAAAACGAAAAGTTTCTCTATGTGTGTAGTGAGAACCAGCAGGACAATGAGATCGTAAACTGGCTCAAAACCAATAAATGTGAGTACCAATTGGGCTTTATGTACCGCACAATCAGTAACGAGATTAAAGACCTGATGAACATTAAGGATTTTGCTGTGATCTGTTTTTTTACACCCAGTGGTGTACGAAGCCTGTATGATAATTTCCCAACTTTTAAGCAGAACGGGACAGTCATTGGCGCTTTTGGCAATAACACTTCCAAAGCCGTAGAAGATGCCGGTATGAATCTGGAGATCAAGGTGCCTTCCCCACAAAAACCCAGTATGGTATCCGCACTGGATCAGTTTTTATGCACTACTACAGTCGTGAAAAAATAAATTCCACCACAAAAATATCTTGGGCCCCTCTTGCGGAGGGGCTTTTTATTTGGGGATGTCTCGTCCTGAAAAAAGTTGACCAAAAAGTCAACAAACATGGATCAAGTAAAGATTAAAATCAAAAGTACCAGCCTCATCCGCCACTATTTATTTTAGAACATTAACCTATCTTGCCCGTTTACTATAACACCATGCAACACACACATACCAACCACCTTATACACGAAACAAGCCCTTACCTGTTACAGCATGCGCATAACCCGGTGCAATGGTATCCATGGGGAGAAGAAGCTTTGCAAAAAGCTAAGGATGAAGACAAGCCCATACTCGTAAGTATCGGCTATTCGGCCTGCCATTGGTGTCATGTAATGGAAAGGGAAAGTTTTGAAGATGAAAGTACGGCGGCTTTGATGAATAATTACTTTATCAATATAAAAATTGACAGGGAAGAACGTCCCGACCTCGATCATATTTATATGGATGCCGTGCAGGCTATGACCGGCAGTGGGGGCTGGCCACTGAATGTATTTTTAACCCCCCAAGCCAAACCTTTTTTCGGCGGCACTTATTTTCCCCCGCAGCAGGCATTCAACCGGTCAAGCTGGAAGGAGGTTTTAGCAGGTGTTCACAAAGGGTACCATGAAAAAAAAGAGGAGATTCTATCGCAGGCAGAGAATCTTACAGAACATTTACTGTCTTCTAATTCCTTTGGAATCCAAACAAAAGGATCTGAAAATGAGCAGTCTGTTTTTTCAGATGAATCCTTACAATCCATTGCCGACGCTATCCTTGCCAATGCGGATACCGAATGGGGCGGATTTGGAAAAGCCCCCAAATTTCCACAAACATTTTGTATTCAATACCTATTAAGGCATTATCATTTTACCCGCCAGGAAGCTGCCCTGCACCAGGCGCTGTTAAGTCTTGATAAAATGATTGAAGGAGGCATCTACGACCAGTTAGGCGGTGGCTTTGCACGATATAGTACGGATGCCGAATGGCTGGCCCCCCATTTTGAGAAAATGTTATATGATAATGCATTGTTGGTGGGTGTGATGGCCGAAGCATACCAGGTTACGGGAAAAAAAATATATGCGGTAGCCATAGCGCAAACCCTTGCCTTTATTGAAAGGGAAATGGCGGATGAAGAAGGCGGTTTTTACAGCGCCCTGGATGCAGACAGTGAAGGCGTAGAAGGTAAATTTTACACCTGGCGTAAAGAAGAGATACTGCAGATACTGGAAGATGGGGCAGCCATTTTCTGCGAGTTCTATGATATTAGTGAAGGTGGCAACTGGGAGCATACAAATATTCTTAGGATCACTGAGCCAATAGAGCTTTTTGCGGAAAGAAAAGCGTTGCCTTTGCAGCAAGTAGAAACAAGTCTGCAAACAGCAAGACAAAAACTTTTACAATACCGTGCAAAAAGGATCAGACCAATGCTTGACGATAAAATACTGCTGGGTTGGAATGCCATGATGAACACTGCTTATTGCAAAGCGTATGCAGCCCTCGGTAATGACAATTATCGTGAAAAAGCTATCCGAAATATGGCGTTTCTCGAATCAAAATTTGTGGGCGATACAGGAGATTGGTATCATACCTATAAACAGGGTAAAGCAAAAGTTCCGGCCTTTTTAGACGATTATGCCTGTCTCATTCAGGCCTATATTCATTTGCAGGAAATAACAGGGGTAGGTGATTACCTGGTAAAAGCAAAAAGGATAACAGAGTTTGTAATAGAACATTTTGAAGAAGCTGCAACCGGCTTCTTCTTTTATACGCACAAAGGGCAAACAGATGTGATCGTTCGTAAAAAAGAAGTATATGATGGGGCGACGCCCAGCGGCAACGCAATTATGGCCAATAACCTCCTGTACCTGTCAGTGATATTTGATAAAAATGAATGGAGGGAGAGAAGCCAACAACTTCTTTTCTCCCTCGGTAAAGCCATAGTGAAGCATCCTACTTCCTTTGGGGTATGGGCCATGACACTTCAACTGGCTACACGGGGACTCGTGGAAATTGCTGTTATCGGGCAACGCGCTAAAGAATCGCTGTATCCTGTATTGGAAAGGTATGTTCCCAATAAAATTATTCAGGCAGGGGAAACTAATTCCGATTATTTCCCGTTATTAAGTGGAAAAAAAGCTGGTCATAATGGAGAGACTGCCTACTTTTTATGTAAGAATTATGCGTGTAAAGCACCTTTTTTTTCAGTAGAATTGCTTTTAGCAAATGTGTAACAAACTAAGCTGTAATTTGCTTATCATGACAGTGGGCCCCAGGCCCCAATTGTAGTAAACCGACAATAATTCTGTAGTATCTGACATTAATTCTACCTGCATCGTAAATTTATTGGTAACAAAATCTCAAAATCGGCCCAACTGCCGATGGAAAACTTATATTTGTCACTGTCATAAATCAGTATCTTAAATGAAAGGCTATCTCACAACCATTATTATAGTTGCTTGTTCATTAACGCTTGTTTCTTGCTTCAAGAAAGGCGGTAAGTCTAAAGGACTGCCTGATGATGGCCAGTTGCATGGTGTAGCGCCGTCCGCGAAACAAAGTATGAACCCACCCCGTAACATGGTGTATGTTCCCCCAGGAACTTTTCACATGGGACCCAGTGATGAGGATATCAGTTACAATTATACATCTCGTAACAGGCAGGTTTCTATGCCGGGTTTCTGGATGGATAAAACGGAGATCACAAATGACGATTACCGACAGTTTGTTAACTGGGTTCGTGATTCTTTAGCTTTTAAAATATTATTTGGACAGGGCATTAATAAAACAGATGATACCACTTCTGTAGACTGGAAAAAAGTAGCTACGATTAAATGGGACAGGGCCACTATAGAAAAAATGAATGAGTTAAACCTCGCGCCGGATAACCGTATCTATGGCAAACCCGAGATTGATCCGGAAAAACTGGTTTACCGCATTGAATATTTTGATTTGCCAGCTGCCGCTAAAAGAGAAAATGCAGGTTTACCAAGAAATAATTTTATCAGGAAAGGCGATCAGAAAGTATATCCGGATACATTGGTATGGATAAGAGATTTCTCTTATTCCTATAATGAACCGATGACAAAAAGATATTATTCACACCCTTCATTTGGTAATTATCCTGTGGTGGGCATCAACTGGAAGCAGGCGGTAGCTTTCTGTCACTGGAGAACACATATTCAGAATGCATACCTTGAGAAAAAGAAAATGGCCGTTGATGGAGATTACCGTTTGCCTAGTGAAGCAGAATGGGAATATGCCGCAAGAGGCGGGTTAACAAATTCTATGTATCCATGGGGAAGTCCCTACCTGAGAAATAAAAAAGGTTGCCTGCTGGCCAATTTTAAACCTGGCCGTGGTAATTACGCAGAAGACGGCGGATTTTATACAGTTAGGGCTGATGCCTATTGGCCAAATCAATATGGCTTATTCAACATGGCGGGTAATGTATCAGAGTGGACAGGCTCTTATTTTTATGAAGGCGCTTACAACTTTATGGCAGATATGAGTCCGGATATCAGATATGAAGCAAAAGACTCTGACCGGCCGCGTGAAAAACGTAAAGTAGTACGTGGCGGAAGCTGGAAAGATGTAGCCTATTTTCTCCAGGTAAGTACACGCAATTACGAATACCAGGACACGGCAAAATCTTATCTCGGTTTCCGTTGCGTGATTGATCTTGCCCCAAAAGCGAAAAAATAAGATTCACACTATCGGCACTTTTGAAATCCAAAACTTTATTTTTTGCCGGAAACTTACCAGCGAAATGCTGGTGGGAGCTTAGGTAATCAAAAATTAATAAAACTAAAAATTAAAAAATGGCAGCAGCAATTCCTCCTAAGATTAGTAAATGGTTTGATGTATTTGTATCTATTGCCGCCTCGGTAGTGATCTATGGTGCCTTACAGAAATTGTTGCACTCGCCCATAGCCGATTTCATGCTGAAATTAGGATTAACGGTAGAAGCCATTATCTTCCTGGGCTATGGTGTTTTGTATCTTGTATATCCCGCAATTGATGATCATGAGGTACATCTTCCCGGTGCAAAAGTAGAGAAAGGCAATCCTGCACTTGTCAGCCTAAATAAAATGTTTGAAGATGCGAATATTACACCTGATGCGCTTTCCACGCTCAGTGCAGGATTTCAAAAATTAAATACCTCTGTAGCCCAGATCGCTGACATCAGTGATGTGGTAAAATCTACCGGTAATTTTTCTGCGAAGGCACAGGAAGCCAGTGTGGCTTTAAGTAGTATTAAAGATGCGGCCAATCATGCTACACAATCATTGGCAGGGTTTCAAGGTGCTACAGAAAGTGCCAAACAGTTTCACGAGCAGATGCAGTCTTTAAATAAAAACCTGTCTTCTTTAAATACTATTTACGAATTGGAATTACAGGAAGGCAATAATCACCTCAAAGCCATGAACCAGTTTTATGGTAAACTGGCCCAGGCTTCAACAGCCATGGCCGGAAGTGCAGATGATGCCATGAAAGCAAAAGAACAGATTGCCGTTCTCGCTAATAACCTGGGTAAACTAAACCAGTTATATGGTAATATGCTTACTGCTATGCAGGGAAGATAATGGAAGAAATAAAGATGAATCATTGTAAATCGAATGTATAAAATTTAAGTAAGCATGTCATTACCCAAGGAACCACGGCAGAAGATGATCAACATCATGTACCTGGTGCTTACGGCACTGTTGGCACTGAATGTATCTGCCGAAATACTGAATGCCTTCAAAACAGTTGACCGTAGTTTGATGACCGCCAGTGGTATTGTCGAACAGAAGAATGTAGATATATTCAAATCATTCCAACGGAAAATAGAAGATCCCAAGACAAAAGAAAAAGCAGAGATATGGATGCCAAGAGCTTTAAAAGCAAAAGAACTGGCTGATGCGGTGTATAACTATATTGATGTATTGAAGGTCGATTTAAAAAAGGAATCGGATGTGAAAATGGTAGAGGGCAAGGAACAGTATAAAGAAGATGATCTGGAAGCATCTACCCGTTTATTTATATCCAATCCTCCCGAAGGGAAAGCAAAAGGTAAAGAACTGTATGATAAATTGGCTGCCTTTAAGCAACAGTTACTGGATATTGATCCTGAAATTAAAAAAGATGTAGGTACCAACTTGCCCCTTGATCTCTCTATACCAAAAAGTAATAATGAGCAATCTAATAAAGAATGGGCCTACGGTTATTTTCATATGACCCCCTCCGTTGCCAGTATTACCATATTAAGCAAATTCCAGAATGATATTAAGAACAGTGAAGCACAGGTGGTGGAATATTGTCATAAAAAAATTGGTGAGGTAGAAGTAGTGTATGATGAGTTCCAGGCTTTTGCCGGAACCAACTCCCAATACCTAATGCCGGGCGAAGAACTGATCATTACTGCCGGGGTGGGCGCTTTCAGTAAAGCCGCCAAACCATCTATCACCATTGATGGCGCTGGTGTAGCCATTAAACCGGATGGTTCTGCCGAATATAAAACTACCGTTAGTAACTCCGGTTCCAATACCAAAAAAGTACGTATCTCCTTCTTAAAACCCGATGGTACTACTGCTACCGTGGAGAAAGAAGTGAAATATACGGTGGGTGTGCCTTCCGGCCTGGTGGTTTCGACTGATAAGACAAGGGTATTCTACCAGGGTCTTGAGAACCCTTTAAGTGTAACCGGCGGTGGCGGTGGTGGTGATGAAAAAGTGAAAGTAAGTGTGGATGGTAATGGTGTCAGCAGCCGAAAAGCAGGTGCCGGTCAATATATTGTAACCTGCGAAAAATTAGGTTCTGCCACAGTTACTGCATCGGATGGAAAGAATAACCA
>JBBRHM010000079.1:0-16693 GCA_038222655.1 Chitinophagales bacterium
TATATAAAAGAAGTGCGAATTCTTTTTTGGTTAATGATCGCAGCGGATCATAATTTTTCAGGCCCGCACTTTCAAAATCTCTGGCACTGATATCATGGATCAGGTAAGACTTAATAAATATGATATTCCGCGCTTCTTTTCCATTTACATGTATGTACTGATTAAGAGAATTGATTAGCCCAATCAGAAAAGGGATATTCACCATTTTATTTTTGGAATCCATCACAAGGCCCGGAAATAAAGAAGAAAAGGCCTCCCGGATCTCCTGCCAATTTACGGCAGAGTCCGGATAGAAATAAGTTTTATTAGCCCAGCCCATACTTTTCCCCACTCCCTTAAGAATACCCATAGCACCCATTCTTTGAATCGCTTCCCATGCAGGGTCTGTTGTTTTCACATCTACAAATGGTTGCAAATAACATTTTCTTTTTAGTAAAGCATCCTGTACTTCTCTCACTGATACCTTTCTGGGATCTTTCCCGTCTTCTATACTTTTAGCAGCTATAATTCCTGCGGCCTGGCCTGTTAGTAAAACCACCGGTTGTAAACGGGTAGTACCATTTGCTATATTACTTACAGATATTCCTTTCTCACAAACAATCAACCCATCCACGATTTCGGGTATTAATGCACCCAATGGGATAGTAAAAGAGGGAATCTTGGGAAAAGGTATTGGCGGCACTTTACCGGGATATTGGGCATGATGATGATCAACCGGATAATCACCAACGGCAATTCCCGTTCTGTATAAAAGATAAGAATAGGGATCTCTGATATGATCAATATTGAATCGGATCTCACCCCTTACCCTTCTTCCTTCCCTGTTATAAGGAATAAATGCCATACCGTGATCCATTTCATCTTCGGCCAGTCCGATATGCTTTTGTTGTAACTCAGTTTGCAAAAAATGAATAAACCCCAATGTTTGATTCTTTGCCTTTACATATTCTTTTTCCCTGTCAAACGGTTTCATGTCTACTACATTAAGATAATAATCATTACCATGCGCGGGCCAGTTCAGCATGTATTTATCCGCTGAACCTTTTTGCACACGCAGCTTTCCATACGCTAATACTTTTTGGGTATTGGCAGTATAGGGTTTATCATTACAAGGTGCTTCGCTGGTACTGCAATAATATTTTGTGGCATCATAACCCGCTGGTGCCGGAATAGTTTTGTCTGCCCCTTTTCCATAATCGCGTAAAGTGGCGGCCCAGGTGAGATCCTGTATAACATTGCTTTTGCCGGGAGCTATTTTTTCGCCGCTTTGTGTACTGTCTTCAGTGCCCAGATCGTATGCAGCTCCGGCATCTGCAAACACATCACCAAGATCGGTTGCATCTATGGTTACGGTTGCGCTTACTTCCAGTTTGTCTCCTTTAGTATTGATAAATGCTGCACCTGTTACTTTATTACCCTGTTTTAGCACCTTATCAAAATACCATCCGTAAGTAACGTGCAGATTTTTTTCATTTGCTGTCCATGCTTTAAAAATACTGTCTCCCACATGTGGTTCAAAGCAGGTTTCACTCACCCAGCCTGCAAAAAGATTATTTGTTTTGTAATGACGGTACAATGCCTGCCTGAATTCTTCCCAGATTCCACTAGGCAAGTCGTTATTGCCATCGGTGCAGCTTACGCCCGCGGTAGTAAGCATTCCACCCAACCAGTTAGTCTGTTCAACTATCAATGTTTTGGCCCCGCTCCTCGCACTTTGAATACCGGCAGCTGTTCCACCCGTACTGCCTCCTACCACCAATACTTCTGTATTCATTTTTTGTATCTGTGCATGCAACAAAATGCATAACATGAGTAATGATAACAGGCAGATGCATTTTTTCATATCAGAATTATTCAGGGAGCCATCAAATGATTACCCAAGATAAAAATAAAAAGAGAGGCGCCTATAAAAGTGCCTCTCCCTTACGCAATATTTATTTTATATTTTAAAACGGCAGATCATCCAGCGGCTCTGTCAGTTCATTGGCACCCGGTGAAGCAGAGGCGGGCTGGGCATACGCAGGGGCAGATTGATAATTATTACCAGCTCCCTCATTACTGCCGTTGCTATCATTGCTTTTACCACCTAATAATTGTACACTTACCACCCGTAACGTTAAGGAAGAGCCTTGCCGCCCATCCTGCGTAGTATAGGTTCGTACATCCGGCTGTCCTTCCACAAATACCTGCGTTCCTTTTTTCAGGTAAGGTGCAACAGCGGTTCGGTCTGTCCAGTAAGCACAATCCACCCAGGTGGTCTTATCCTTTTGGTTACCTTGTGCATCTTTAAATTTTTCTGTATGCGCCACGGTAAAATTAATTACGTTCTTACCGTTCACGTTGTTTACCAGGGCATCTTTACCCAGATTACCGATTACCTGTAATTTTATCATAACGAATTATTTTTATAAATGTCGAAAAAATGAAATTACTGAAATTGCGTATTTAACGCAGAAACAAGTTTGTTTTCACTGTATAAAATGGGACTAAAAATTCTTTTCCCATATATAACTTTATATACATGGATGCTGATTTTTCCGCTTTCGAAACCTGTTAACACCATTTAAGCGTGGCATTTACGGGAGTTGTTTTACTTTTGCAGCTTATTTCTACCTGAGATGCAGGGAGATCAAATTTAGAAAATGAGCCGTAACGGAAAGGTTTTAGTGGCAATGAGCGGCGGTATTGATAGTACTGTGGTGGCACTTATGCTTCACCAGCAGGGCTATGAAGTGGTAGGCATTACCATGAAAACGTGGGACTATGCCAGCAGTGGTACCAGCACCAAAGAAACAGGCTGTTGTAATATCGATTCATTCAATGATGCAAGACAGGCCGCCGTACACCATGGCTTTCCGCATTTTATTCTCGATATAAGGGAAGAATTCGGCGATTTTGTGATTGATAATTTTGTGGATGAATACCTTGCCGGCCGCACACCCAATCCCTGTGTGATGTGCAATACACATATCAAGTGGCGTGCCTTGCTAAAAAGAGCCAATGCCCTCGATTGTGAATTTATCGCAACCGGTCATTATGGATCGGTGAGACAACATGATAATGGACGCTATGTAATTAGTAAGGGCCTGGATGAAACAAAGGACCAGAGTTATGTGCTCTGGGGACTTGATCAGGAATTATTGGGCCGAACCATGCTTCCATTGGGCGGCTACCGCAAATCTGCTATCCGCCAAATGGCAGTTGACCTCGGCTATCCGGAACTCGCCAAAAAAAGTGAGAGCTATGAGATTTGTTTTGTACCTGATAATGATTACCGCGGTTTCTTAAAAAGAAGGGTGGATGGGCTGGAAGAAAAAGTAAACGGGGGCTGGTTTGTAGATAAAGCCGGAAAAAAATTAGGGCAACACAAAGGCTATCCTTTTTATACGGTTGGTCAGCGCAAAGGCCTGGAAATTGCTATGGGCAGGCCTGTATATGTTACCTCCATCGATCCGCACAGCAATACCGTGGTACTGGGCGATGAAAGCGATCTTGAACAGAATGATATGATGGTGGGCAGGATTAACTGGATGAAATATGATGGCATTACAGAGGGTATGGAAGCCATTACCAAAATCCGGTACAAAGACCAGGGAGCGCTAAGTAATTTATATACAACCGATAATGGCATACGTGTTCGTTTTTACGAAAATGTAAAAGGAATTGCACCGGGGCAAAGCGCTGTTTTCTATGAAGGCGATGATGTGATCGGGGGAGGAAATATTCAAAGAGGTGAATTAATTCTGGCATAAATATATCCTCCAGCTTTTAAAAATATACCACCGGTTTCTACGTGAAAATTTGCGGCAGATTCTTTTTTACTAACTTTTATTCTCTTGTTCCTACATCTTCTTGTAATCCTCCCTCACCGGGTTAAAAACATCCAGTAATTTACAATCGGTAATGGCAAGTCCCGAATGCTTAACATTAGAAGGTATCACGATCACGGTACCCGGGCCAAAACGAAGCGGCTCACCGTCAAGCGTTAATTGAAACTCCCCTTCCAGCACGTGCGCCACCTGTTCATGCGGATGCGAATGTTCGGGCAAAGCAGCCCCGGCTTTTACATCCAGATAAGAAAAAGTCATATTAGGAGTATGAATAAAACGGGCAGCATATCCTGCAATAATTTCTCTGGGTTCTATAGAAGACAGTTCAATTCTTGGCATAAAAAATATTTTACAGGAAGTTATGTTGAATTTTCACGCAAAAGCGCAAAGGCCCGGTTTTGGCAAATATCGCGTCTTTACGAGCATAAAAAAGCACCAGTGTTAACTGATGCTTTTACCATAAATATTGTACAAGAATTACTTAGCAAAAATATGAACAGCTAACTGTACATCATTATATACATTACCTGTACCATAGTTAATACCTACTAACGTTTTATCAAGTGTAAGAAAAGATTCTGCGAAAAAACCTTTTTCATCTGCATTGCGAATCTGAGCAACCATTTTGACAGGAACCGTCAATCCTTTTACAGTTAGGTTACCATTAATATCTGCTGAGTTCTGGCCCGTATAATTTACACTGGTTATTTCAAAAGCAGCTTCTCCAAATTTTGCCACATCAAAGAAGTCTGGTGATTTCAGATGACCTGTTAACCTGTCTCCGCCACCTGCATCTGTTACTTTCAGATTAGCCAGGTCTATTACGAATTTACCACCTGTTAATTTGCCACCATCTACCATAACCATACCACTTTTAATGGGAAAGTTACCGGTATGAAAATCTGATTTCTTTGCCGCCACCCAATCAATACGGCTTTTTTCTACATTGACAGTTAACGCTGCTGCCGCTTTCTTTTCAGTGCCGGGGGCAAAAGAATACATACCTGTTAAAAACGCGAGACCAGTTAATGCTAAAAATGCTTTTTTCATATAGTATTATTTTTTAATTAGATAAAGTGTTCCATAAAAATAACTCAATTAATGTTACAACAACAACAATTATGGATTATTTAGGAAGGCTGATTCGCTTATCTTCGCAAAAACACTACCGGCATGAACCTTCATGAATACCAAGCTAAGGAATTATTGAAAAAATACAACGTCCCCGTCCAGGAAGGTATCGCTGTAGATACTGTAATGGCAGCGGAAGAAGCCTATCGCCAGATTAAGACCCAAACAGGTAATAGCTTTGCGGTTATCAAGGCCCAGATACATGCCGGCGGCAGGGGGAAAGGAAAAATTAACGGTACAGAACAGAGAGGCGTAGCCGTTGGCAAGAGCCTCGAAGATATAACCACCATCGCAAAGAATATTTTAGGCGGCACACTGGTAACCATACAAACAGGGGCCGCTGGTAAAAAAGTAAATAAAATATTATTGGCACAGGATGTTTACTATCCTGGTCCTAATCCAGTGAAAGAATTTTATCTATCTATCCTGCTCGATCGTACCAAAGGAATGAACGTGATCATGTACAGTACAGAAGGGGGCATGGATATAGAAGAAGTAGCGCATAATACCCCTGATAAAATTTTTAAAGAGTGGGTGCATCCCGGCGGTGTATTACAGGGCTTCCAGGCAAGAAAGATCGCTTTCAATCTGGGTCTGAGTGGTGAATCGTTTAAGAACTGTGTAAAGTTCGTTACCAATTTATACAATGCTTATGTGGGACTGGATTGCGGCATGCTGGAAATTAACCCGCTGTTTAAAACCAGTGATGATAAGATCATTGCCGTTGATTGCAAAATGAATGTAGATGATAATGCATTAATGCGTCACCCGGATATTGCAGCATTGAGAGATGTTACTGAGGAAGATCCTACAGAAGTAGAAGCCGGTCAATACAACCTGAACTTTGTAAAATTAGATGGCAATGTGGGTTGCATGGTAAATGGTGCAGGTTTGGCAATGGCTACAATGGACATGATCAAACTGAGTGGTGGTGAGCCTGCCAACTTCCTGGATGTAGGTGGATCGGCCAACGCGCAAACCGTGGAAGCAGGTTTCCGCATCATCTTAAAAGATCCGAATGTAAAAGCAATACTCATCAACATTTTTGGTGGTATCGTACGTTGCGACAGGGTGGCTGCAGGTGTAATTGAAGCATTCAATAAATTGGGTAATATCCATATCCCGATTATAGTGCGTTTACAGGGAACCAATGCGGTAGAAGCTAAAAAGCTAATTGATGAAAGTGGCTTGAAGGTACAGTCGGCTATTCAATTAAGCGAAGCGGCAGAACTTGTTAAGAAAGCAGTAGCGTAATTTCTGAGTATATGCTTAATAAAAAACTCCTGTCGTAACCGGCAGGAGTTTTTTATTGGCGCTGTATGGATATTATTTATGCGCCCAGTAATCAAGTACTGTGGCTTTATCTAAATATGGTTTTAATATTTCTACAAATGCCTTGTGGGCAGGATGTATCAGGTAGGCATCCCTATTTTTTTCAGTTGTAAAACTAACCAGGAAACAATGCGTTAATCCCTGGTTTAGTTTTTCCGGGCTGTTGTTTACACCCCATTCAAAATCTTTAATCAGCTTTATTTTTCCGGGCAGTGCATGGAAGGCATCTTCTACTTCTTTGATTTGTTTGGAGGTTGCTTTATCCTGAAACTTGAACATCACCACGTGTCGCAATAAGTTGGATTCCTTTTTCATAGACTGTGCATAGCTGAATGAAAAACCGGCGCAAATAAAAAGAGCCAGGGCAATTATTTTTCTCATGTTTTCTTTTAAAAATAAGCTGTTTACAATAAAAATGCTGCTTTTATTAGCGTCCATCTTTGGGGTCTGTATCTCCCTACAGCATTTTTACCTCTGTTATGGGACTGAAAGTATACTGTAACCCCGTCTTTATTTCAACACACTCATAACGCTTTCGCCGCTTAACTACCTTCCGGAATATTTTTCCGTTGTCGGTCTGGAACAATGCACCATCAGCCACCTCGATTATAGATACATAGCCTTCTCTTTTTGTATCATCATAGTTCCGCAGTACCAATAATAATTCTGTTTCCCCATTAGCGGTTGCTGCAGGATTGATGATGGATTTCTGCAACGCTTTTTCAACATCGGTAGGAAATATTTTCTGTTGCACAAAATCCAGCAGCAGTTTACTGTATTGATTCTTCCATTCCTTCCCATGAGATTCTACCCTGCTCCGGTGTTGCTCATAGGTAAGCAGGTGGGCCAGTTCGTGTAATAAAGTAATGAGGAACTCGTATTTATTAAGGTTACCATTAACACTAATACGGTGATTACTGCCCCAGCCCGAATGACGGTAATCACCCAGCACCGATTTGCGTTGCTTGCTTATGGTAAGATGAACTTTATAATGGTGTACATAATTTACGATCCGCTCAAAACTACCTTCGGGCAGAAATTTAGCGAGGGCCTGCATGGGATGCTCAGATACTGGCATTATTTTTTAGCCGTTAACCGTAAAGAAATTTTCACTTCCAGCCAGGTATAGATAATATACAATCCCATACCTCCCAAAACAGCATTCACGCTCCGGTTGGAACCAGCAGCTAAAAGGTAAATAATTACGGCAGCCCCTAATGCAAATAATTTCAAAAATGTTCCGCCTATTACCCCGCGAACCATTGCATTGGGATTGGGATTAGAAAGATTCTTCATTTGCAGATATAAGATCAACATACTTACCACGAATAACAGCAGATTGGCACAGATCAATACCGTAACATCCATTTTTATTATTTCGAGACCAGACCGGAATGCCAGAAATAAAGCAGTGGTTACAATATATACAATTACGAGTGGTCTTGTCAGCTTTCTGTATTCGTTCGTCATGTTATTTTTTTAAAGTATCCCGGATCATTTTGATAAGCATCACTATCAGAAAAAGCAAAGTTAATAACCAGATGAATAGAGGTAGCGTAAAACCATGCGCTTGTTGAACCATATGCCGCTAAAAGAATTTCTCCAGCCAATTGCGCGGTTAAACTGGCATATTAGATATGCGAGTTATTTGGTGCATGCTTCATCCGCATTAATCAGTTGATGCTTCTGTCTTGGGCAGGGCTGCAGGAACCGTATCCAGCTGCGAAGGGGTATTTCCGGTTAATACCTTCTTTACACCATCCAGGTATTGTTCTTTGTATCTGAGTGCCTGCTCCAGAGAATCGGTACGTATTTTAAGTACCTGCAGCGCTGTCCGGCTTTCACGCGTTCCATAACCGGGTATATAATATTTCAAAGGAGAAAAAGCGATCAGTGCAATGGTAAGTCCCACCAGCAAAACAAATACCGTACTCACTCCTATATAAACACTGAGACGCGACAACCGGAAGGTAACTACTTCTTCATAGGTATCATCATTCATCACAACCAGCCGGTAACTGTTGCGGAGACGCCTGAGGGTATTATTAAATTCTAAATTGGCCATTTTGTTAAATCAGGCTAAAGGTAGCAATCAATCTGCTTTTCACCATCCCCAATTGAGAAATAACTGTATTTTTAAACACTTTTTATGTATCCGATGAAATTAAGAACATATGGACCTCGCTATTCATGGATGATAACTGCCGGTATGGCAATATTTTTTGTGTTAACAGCTTTTGCTGCATCAGCTCAGCCGCATCTTTCACTGGAAATAAAAAAACCAAAAAGATACGAATCCCGTACCCTCCCTTCTGAAAAAACAGGTGATACAAAATTCAGTATCCCAAAAAGACTTTATACAAATACAGTTAGCAGATTTAATTATTATTTTAATGCAAATAATATTCTGAATAATGTGATCGCTACGGCAAAAAATGTACACCGCGACGATTATACACAACTGCTTTCTTTTTACAATTACGATCTGGATAGCAATTTTAAGGATCAAATGGATTCTGTACTATATAAGGCCACAGCCGGTATTGTATTACATGATCTGCGGAGCAACTGGGTTGATAAATTATACCTGTTAATGGGTAAGGCTTACCTATACCGGAAAGATTTTGATTCGGCTACCACCGTCTTTCAATTTATTAATTATGCTTTTGCCCCCAAAGATGGTGGCTATGATGTCCCCATAGGAAGCAATGCCAGCAATACCAATGGCGTTTTTACCATTGCCACGCGTGAGAACCGAAGCTTATGGAAAAAAATAACCAGCTTCCCTCCCAGCCGTAATGAAAGTTTTTTATTACAGGCAAGAACCTATATTGAACAGGATGCATTGGTAGAAGCATCTAGTTTGCTGGAGATCATCAGAACCGATCCGAATTTTCCCCAACGACTTCAGACAGATCTGCATGAAATGACGGCTTTTCTTCTCTACAAACAAAATGCCTATGAAAAGTCTGCCGATCATTTACTGAAGGCCCTTCCCAATGCACAAACTAAACTGGAAACAGCACGCTGGGAATACCTGGCTGCACAAATGTACCAGCTCGCACAAAAAGACCAGCAGGCCATGTTGCTGTTTGAAAAATCCATCCTGCATACATCCGATCCTTTAATGGAAGTATATGCGAGATTAAATATGGTTGGCCTTGCCACTGGCAATCTTGAAAACTCGCTGTTAAAAAATCTTGAGGAATTATTAAAAATGGCGGGAAAGGATAAATATGAAACACAGCGCGATATTATCTACTATGCCGCCGCGCAACTCGAACTGAAAAGAAATAATTACGCCGCCGCACAAAATTATTTATTAAAAAGTATCAGATCCAATGTAGATAATCCGCTACAAAAACAATTGAGTTTTTTATTACTGGGTGATCTCAACTATACCCGTAAAGCGTATAGCTACTCTTATACATTTTATGATAGTATCCAAACTTCTTTACTAAAAGAACTGGACCGTAAAAGAGTGGAGGAACGTAAACCTGCCTTACAGATTATCAGCGAGAACCAGGCTGCTGTAAGCAGGGAAGACAGCCTGCAGAAACTTGCTTCTTTATCACCCGAAGAAAGAATGGTTTTGGTAAAGAAATTATTAAAACAATTACGCAAAGAAAAAGGGTTGAAAGATATAGCCAATGATCCACTATTTACTGCAGGGGCATCAGCTGGTTCTTTGCCTGCTGCTGCTAACCTGTTTGGGAACAGCAGTGCTGAATTTTATTTTCAGAATACATCGCTCAAACAAAGAGGATTGGGTGAGTTTAAAAGCCGCTGGGGTAATCGTCCCAATGTAGATAACTGGCGAAGACAAACTGCCGTAGACAGGTCATTAGCAACCATTACAACAACCAATGAATCCGGGAAAAATACAACCCAGAAAAGGGGAGATGACAGCCTTACGGTGGATGGCTTACTGAAAAATATACCCCTAACAGCAGAACAGGCAGACCTGTCGAACAAAACCATTATTAAAGCCCTGATGAGCAGTGCACTTGCTTTCCAGAATAAACTGGAAGACTATCCTTCTGCCATAGAAATGTATGAAGAGCTTCTGCGGCGCTATCCCGAAACGGCTGAAGTAGAAGAAGCCTTATTTAACCTGTCGTATGCATATAAAAAGAATGGGCAGACAGATAAAGCCAACACGACAGCTACGCAATTAAAAAAATCTTTTGCTACAGGTAAACTTATTACGCAGCTCGATAGGGTTCCGGTTGATAAAAAAAATGATCCTGCGCAGCAAAAATATGAATCCATTTACCGTCTTTTTGTAGAGGGCAAATTTGATGAGGCCAAAGAAGCCAAATTGGTAGCCGATAAACAATTTGGAAAAAGTTACTGGACACCACAGTTGTTGTATATCGAATCGGTGTATTATATTAAACAGAAAGAAGACAGTACCGCTATAAACAGACTGGAAAATATTGTATCTCTTTTCAAAACATCGCCCCTGGCAGAAAAAGCAACCACCATGATCGATGTATTGAAAAGAAGAAAAGAGATTGAGAATTATCTCACCAATCTTAATGTGAACCGAACGGATGATATACTCTCGCGCGGAGTGGACCTTGATAATACCAATACCCTTACGGTTGCTGCCGGTAAACCGGCCAGCGCAACTGCACCAAAAGAACTGAAAGCTGTTGGCAAGGAACTCACCAATATCAGTAATACAAAAGTGATCGATATTCCTGCGGTTACCATCAAGGATTCGCTACCTATGGTGCCCAAGCAACTGAATACGAAACAAATCAGCATGCCGGTTGACAAACCCGTTACCTTTAATAATAAAACCTTTGCTTTTAACGCGGCTGATACGCAATATGTGGTAGTGATACTGGATAATGTAGACCCGATTTTTGTAACGGAAAGCCGGAATGCATTTAATCGTTTTAACCAGGAAAGATATAGCGACCAGAAGATCATCATTTATAACCGGCGGATTAATAACCAGTACCAGTTTTTAATGTTTGGGCCTTTTGCCAATGCCGCTGATGCGGTAGGCTATATTGATAAAACAAGACCCCTGGCAAGCTCCAGAATTATTCCCTGGCTGGCCGCCGATAAATTCAGTTTTGCCATTATCAGTGACGCGAATATGGGCGTATTAATTAACAACCAGGATATTACAGGGTACCGTAATTTCCTTCATGGAATATTCCCTGACAAATTTTAATTCACAAATGGATATGCGGTCAAACTCTTTTTTAGTTTTACAAAGCATACCCATTCATATTTTATCCAATTAGTATGTCTAAACCTGTAAAAATATTCTGGCGCATTTTCCTGGGTGGTTTTATTTTCCTTGTATTGTTTTTACTGATGATCAATTGGGGATGGATAGGTTCTATGCCCGATCTTGTAGACATTGAGAATCCAACTGCCTCACTCGCCAGCCAGGTGTATGCGCAGGATGGCACCCTGATGGGGAAATATTATATTGAAGACCGGATCAATGTGGAATACAAAGATATAAGCAAATATGCAGTTGATGCGCTGGTAGCCACAGAAGATAAACGTTTTTACGATCACAGCGGTATTGATGGTCTTTCACTCATACGCGCTTTTTTATACCTGGGTAGTGAAGGTGGTGCCAGTACCATTACCATGCAGACGGCAAAAAATCTTTTTACCGAAAACTGGAGTACTAAAAATTTCGTGCTTAGAAGTATACAGAAATTAAAAGAAGGCATCATCGCAGTAAAACTGGAAAAAAATTTTACGAAAGAAGAGATTCTAACCCTGTACCTGAATACGGTTGCTTTCGGGGATAATGTATTCGGCATCCGTAATGCATCCAAAACATTTTTTCAGAAAGAACCTGATCGTATAAATGTAGAAGAGGCAGCCGTTCTGATTGGTATGATCAACGGCCCGGGCATTTATAATCCACGTGTTAACCCAAGAAGAGCATTGGAAAGAAGGAACCTGGTAATGGCCAGGATGGTGAGTAAGGATTATCTCTCTGCCACAGAAGCGGATAAACTAAAACGAAAACCGATTGATCTTAATTATAAAAAATTAGATGAGACCACTGGTCTCGGACCCTATTTCCGTATGATATTGGGTGAGGAAATGAAAAAATGGTGCAAGGTGCATCAGAAAAACAATGGCGATAATTACAATTTGTATCGTGATGGACTAAAGATCTATACCACCATCAATCCCCGCATGCAGCTCTATGCCGAAGAAGCCGTGGCTAAGCATATGAATTATATGCAGAAACTGCTTAACCGTCAGGAAAATATCAAAACAGGCAATGTCTGGAAAGGGCATGAAACGGTTATCGATGCGGCTATGAAACAAAGCGATCGCTGGCACAACCTCAAAAAAGACGGTGTGGAGGAAGAAGATATTAGAAAAACTTTTTACCAGAAAATACCGATGCATGTATTTGCCTGGAATAATACCCGCGGAAAAGACACGATGATGACGCCTTACGATTCCATCAGGTATCACAAACAAATGCTGCAGGCAGGATTTATGGTAATGGATCCGCTGGATGGACAAATAAAAGCATGGGTAGGGGGCATTGATTTTAAAACTTTTAAATACGATCATGCCAATCCCAATACCAAGCGGCAGGTGGGTTCTACCATTAAACCCTTACTATACAGTCTCGCTATTGAGGAAGCAGGTTTTACACCCAACACCACTGTATATGATAACCAGCAAAGTTTTGGCGCATACGGAATGGTTCCGGCCACCACTAAAACATGCACCGGTGCAGCTATGCCCATGGCATTGGCACTGGCTAAATCGCGTAACTGCGCCACTGCCTATATAATGAAACAAATGGATAGCGATGGCGGAAGAGGTGCCCAGCGTTTTATTGATTTTTTACGCAAATGCGATCTGCAGGCAAAACTGTTGGCATATCCATCCATCGCCATTGGTGCCTGCGAAATTTCTTTGTTTGAAATGATGCAGGGCTATAGCATGTTCCCAGGCAGAGGCTTTAATGCCAAGCCTATGTATATCACACGCATTGAAGACAGGAATGGTAATGTACTCGCAACTTTCACACCACACCGCAAAGAAGTAATTAGTGAAGTAACGGCTTATTCTGTAGTGAAAATGATGGAAGGTGTGTTAACAAATGGCACAGGCGCTGGTATATGGGCCTATGATCCGCCGGCTGGCTTGTCTATGGCAGGTAAAACAGGTACCACCAATGATAACAGTGATGCATGGTTTATGGGCTATACTCCCCAGCTGATGGCAGGCGGATGGGTTGGAGCAGATGACCGTTTCATACATTTTAATACAGAAAGTAAAAACGGTGAGGGTGGTCGTGCCGCCATGCCGGTATGGGCCTATTTTATGAATAAAGTAGCCGCAGATCCCAATTGTGGCTTAGACACTAAGCTCACATTTGTAAAACCCGATGTGATGCAAAATGAAATAACTATCGATTATATCAATGGCAATACACCCATACTGGGAGGGGAAGGAGAAGATGGAGGCACCGGCAGCTCAAAAGAATATGATGTACCTAAAGGCATTACCATAGATGATATAGCTCCGGAATCGGATATACCCCTAAAACCGTCAAATAATAAGAATACAAAAAAACCTGGAGAGAACCCATTGCTTCCTCCAGCCAATACACCGCTTAAAAAGAAAGCCGTATTACCTCCCAAAAGAGCAGATAGTACGCAAAATAAATAACCCTACCACCTATACTCCTCTTTTCCAAAACTCTTTGGATTAGCCTTTTTATTACATGTGTAAGGTACCGTTGATTAAGCGGAATTGGTGTTTCCCCCATTTAAAAAGGAGGTTTTCCCCGTGTACAAGCCCTATCTCCCTGTATAGATTTGCAGTGTAAATAAATTTTTAACATTAGGCAACGCCCGGCAAGAGGTGTGCATCTATTATTCGGTAAGTATTTGTGAATAATACAAGACAAACCAAATTATCATGCAAAAGAACAATATTTTTTTTAACAGGTACGGTATCTCGATACTTTTTACCATCATGTACTTCCTGGTGAATGATACGCTACCGGAATCGATGCAGTCTGTTTTATAACTACAAATGATAAAGAGATGAAAAAAAATCTACTCCCTTTTTTTTATGCCATTTGCCTCTTTGCCCTGATGCAGTCATGTACAAAAGAAGTTCATCAAGGCGAGAATATTAAAGAGATAACCATAGATACCACCATCAGGGCCGGAGCCGATTTTAATTTAAGCCTGGCGCCGTATGGAGATGATGATAATATTGCGGATATCATTCAGCAGGCTCATCATTATTCTGTTAGCAGGCTTGAAGACCTTTCCGATACATTTAACCCAATATATCATTATGTGGCAGATGTAAAATCATCAGGCCCCGACCAGGTTGTATTGGCCATCAGTAAAAATCCAGGCTGTAAAAGATCTAATAGAGATTCTACCATTATTACTATCAACTTTATCATTAAATAATTTAATATCCAATATCCCCCGGTATTAAATTCGTGAGGCGTGAGATGTAAATCGTAATTTTTTTCTCTCGTCTCACGATTTACATCTTCCCACTAAAATTCAAATTCAGCGATAGCTGATGAAAAAGATTGCTTTGATAAAGCCCCGTTGCATAACGGATATGCAGTTTTTTAAGCAGGATAGCTGATCCCAGTGAAAACCCATTCAGGCCACTAGTTAGATTATAAGCATTCAAATCCTGTCTGCGTTGAAAATTATAGCCTGCATCCACCTCTAACTTATCACTAAGAAATGCCTGTACTGATAATACAAGGTGGGCGAATATTTTTTGTGCAGTACTGTTTTGATTATACCCGTTATCCCCTTCTGATGCACGGAAAACAGTATCGTTATATTGAATATTTAAACGCTGCAGGTTATGAGCAGTGAGTGAAAACTGGAAAGGCGCTTTTGCTAAACGTTTGGTTATGCCTGCCTGCAGATCAAACGGCAGTTCTTCTTTCCGGTTACTACCATCATATGTGCGCAACTGTGTACCCATATTTTTTACAACAACACTTACCTGCAGTTGATTAACTGAATCATAATAACTCAACCCTACATCCATAGCCAGTCCCGAAGAGCGGTATTGCCCATAGTTGGAGTTAATGTATTTAAGGGTAACACCATACCAGAATTTTTCATGGTATTGCTTCGAAGCCATTACCTGTAATACATAATCTACCGGTCGGAATGTACCTAAAATATTTCCCGAAGCATCTGTCTGCGTAAGGGTTCCATAATTAAAATAATTCACACCTACAGCTACATTGGTTTGGATAGGGGCAAAATGATAGGCTGTTGTAAGACTGTAATTTTTGATACCTGCCACAAATGCATTAAAAGAAGTATTTACCTGCTGGTGCATATTTTCTCTTAACAAAGCAGGATTATGAAAACTCATACCTACATCCTTACCGATCGCTGAAACATTTATACCTCCCAGTGCAGATAATTGCGCCGTATTGGGTTGCGCTAAAAAATGAAATACGGCATTGCCCCCCAGAGTCTGTGCCGGCAGGCCGCCAGTGCAAAAAAGTGCTATAAAAAAAAGAAAACGGTACATGAGATGAATTCTGTCTCAAATCTAAGATAGAAGCGTGATGAATACGGGCATAAAAAAATCCCCCACGTAAATGGGGGATCATACCCTTAAACAACCAACATGAAGAAGTTGGTAGCTGATATTACAATGATCTTATGATATAGTTCAGCAAAGAAATAATTTTTTCCGTTCTATTATACCAACGCAAGGTCTATTACCTGCTGCATGGTTTTCACATAATAGAACTGCACTCCCTTTATAAAATTACGGTCTATCTCATTTACGTCTTTTTCATTCTGCCAGCATAGGATGATCTCTTTGAGACCCGCACGTTTGGCAGCCAGTATTTTTTCCTTGATTCCGCCAACGGGAAGTACCTGACCCCGTAAAGTAATCTCTCCTGTCATGGCAAGAAAAGGCTTTACTTTTCTACCGGTAAAAGCCGAGGTTAGCGAAGTGAGCATAGTGATACCCGCACTCGGGCCATCTTTAGGCACAGCTCCTTCGGGTACATGCACATGAATACTTTTTTTAGAGAATTCTTCCGGGTCCACACCTAATTTCTTGGCATTGGCCTGTAGGTAACTCAACGCGGTTGTAGCGCTTTCTTTCATCACATTTCCAAGGTTGCCTGTAAGTCTCAATTCACCTTTACCCTCACTTAAAATAGTTTCAATAAAAAGTATATCGCCACCAACATACGTCCATGCTAAACCAACAGATACACCCGGCATATTTGCAGTTTTGTATATCTCGTTGCTATACCTGGCCGAACCTAAGATCTTATCTACATCTCCACTACTCAGGGTTGGCTTTATCTTACCCTTTGTTGCCATCTCTTTTGCCTGGTTACGCATAATAGATGCAAG
>JBBRHM010000080.1:0-16617 GCA_038222655.1 Chitinophagales bacterium
GTAAACTCATCACCAAGCAATTACTGGAAGCAAAAGATTATGCACAGATTACCATCGCTACTAAACAGGTATTGGAAATTATCAAGTCAATCAAATCATAACTATGACACCAGCAGAGAAAATAGGAAAATACCGGTGGACGATCTGTGCTTTGTTGTTCTTTGCCACAACGATTAATTACCTGGATAGGCAAGTGTTGAGTTTGCTGAAAGGCACTTTAGAAAAGGAATTCAATTGGACTAATTCGGACTATGCCAATATCGCTTCAGTATTTCAGTTCGTTTATGCTATATCCATGCTGTTTGCAGGAAGGGTCATTGATAAACTAGGTACCAAGCGTGGGTATACATGGGCAATTGTAATATGGTCTCTCGGAGCTATTATCCATGCATATGCAGTGCCAGTAGGAACAGCAGCCGCTGCGTTATTGGGATTGGTGGGAATTACTTCTGTATCTGTTTCGATTATTGGCTTTATGGTGTCAAGAGCTATTCTTGGTTTTGGTGAAGCTGGAAACTTTCCTGCAGCCATCAAGGCGACAGCGGAATATTTCCCCAAAAAAGAAAGATCATTCTCAACAGGTATTTTTAATTCGGGGGCCAATATAGGCGCTGTACTGGCACCATTATCAGTTCCATGGATCGCTCAAAACTGGGGATGGGAATCTGCGTTTGTCATCATCGGCGCCATAGGACTTATATGGCTTTTTTTCTGGCTCGTTTATTATGAAGCCCCACTTAAGCAGAAACGGTTATCCGCAGGAGAGCTTGCTTATATCAACAGTGACAAGGTAGAGGAAACAGAAAATGAAAAAAGCACTTCGCGGGTATCATGGACCAAACTATTGGGCTATAAACAAACATGGTCTTTTGCTATTGGAAAATTTCTGACTGATGGCGTGTGGTGGTTCTATCTTTTCTGGCTACCCGGATACCTAAAGGACCAATATGGAATGGAAGGTACTGCAGTAACCTTGCCTTTAGCAGTTCTGTATAGTATGACGATGATTGGAAGTGTCGGCGGGGGATGGTTCCCAACCTATTTTATGAATAAGGGCTATAAAGCTTACGATGCAAGGATGAAAGCAATGCTTGTCATTGCAGCTATACCGCTGGTTGTTTTGGCCTCACAACCGCTTGGAGGTTATAGTTTCTGGGTCCCTGTTTTATTAATAGGTATCGGAACCTCTGCTCACCAGGCATGGTCGGCTAATATATTTACCACTGTTTCAGATATGTTCCCCAGAAAAACCGTGGGGTCTGTGGTTGGAATTGGCGGGATGGCAGGCGGATTAGGCGGCGTAATTATTTCAAAAATAGGTGGATGGCTATTTGACAGTTATAAGTTATCGGGCATACAACAATCATGGGATCAGGCAACAGCAAAGGGATGGGGAGGCTTTCTGCAACAGATCAAGACATTACCATTGGTGGATAAGCACGGTGATGTTATCGACATTACGCGTAAAGATATAGTTAGCCTGTCAAAAGACATACAAGCACAACTGCGTCAGGTAGATCCTGATCTGTTTGCACAGTTCGTGAGTTTGCAGAAAAAACTTGTGCTCACGTCTATGTCAACATCTTATACCATCATGTTTTCTTTTTGTGCGGTAGCATATCTTATTGCTTGGGCAATTATGAAATCGCTAGTTCCAAGAGAAAAGCAGATCAGATTATAAACAGCCAATTGAATAACAAAGTATGAGTTACAAACAAAAATATTTTATTGCCATTCTGACGGTGATAGCATCACCATTCTTTTTAATGGCACAAAAAAACAGCATCGCCGTCACCCAGGTTCCCAACCAGCAGAAAGTAAGCATCACCATTGCCGGCAAACTCTTTACTGAGTTTGTTTATACAGATACAATGGAGAAACCCTTCCTTTATCCCATCTACGCAGCAGATGGCGAAGTAATTACACGCGGATTTCCCTGGAACCCTCAGCCTAATGATCCTACCGATCACCCGCATCATATTGGATTATGGTTCAATTATGAAAAAGTAAATGGCCTTGACTTCTGGAACAATTCCTATGCGATAGCTGCCGATAAGAAAAAAAATTATGGATGGATACGTACCGAAAAAATTGTAACAACAGAAAGTGGCCCGCAGGGTAAACTGGTATACCTCGCTAACTGGACCGATCAGCAAAAAAATATTCTGTTACAGGAAAAAACAACTTATACATTCAGCGCAGGAAATAATGTGCGCGTAATCGACAGGGTAACAGAACTGACTGCTGTGCAGAACGTTAATTTTCCTGATGCAAAAGATGGCTTGCTGGGTTTGCGTGTGGCACATGAACTGGAGTTGCCGGTAACCCAGACAAAAGAATATAAAGATGCTAATGGCAACATCACAAAAATAGTTGCTGCCAAAGATCCTGCGGTAACCGGCAACTACATTACATCACAAGGTAAAGAAGGAGACGCTGCCTGGGGTTCACGCGGCAACTGGTGCATGCTCTATGGTAAAAAAGGGAAAGATACCATCAGCATTGCCATGATTGATCATCCCCAAAACCCCGGCTATCCTACTTATTGGCATGCCCGCAATTACGGATTGTTCGCCGCTAATCCGTTGGGACAAAAAGTATTTTCTGAAGGCAAAGAAAACCTAAACTTCAAAATTGCCAAAGGCCAGTCGGCTACTTTTCGTTACAGGATAGTTATCGGATCTGGAAAAGAAAGATTATCAAAGCAGGCGCTTGAACAGTTTGTTGCAGGATGGCAATAGGGGTGAGTGGTCAAGGTGAGTAGTGAGTAGTCAGTTGTGAGTATGATCTTTTTATTAGCCCCCCATTCACTACTCACTACTGACTACTCACCTCAAATATATTTCTCTATTTTTGCGCTTTACTACAATGCCATGCAGCATAGTTTTTCCTACGATAAAAAGAAAGTGATACAGGGGTTGCGTTATCATTTTATACAAAAAACAGAAGTACGCATACTTGTGGTGCTGGTAAATGTATTTGCCATTGTATCTGCCATTTTATTTTATACAAAGAAAATACGGCCCGAACCTTTCCTGCTTGGCTCGTTTATCTGGATCATGCTAATGGCAGCTTTCTGGTATTTTTTACCTAACAGCATTTTTAATAAAGCTGCCACTTTCCGCGATTCATTCATCATTACATTTAATGAGGAGCAGGCAAGACTGGAAAGTGAAAGAGGATATGTTGAATGGCCGTGGTCAAAATTTAGCCGCTTCTTTGAGAGCCCGCATTTCTTTCATTTATATTTTGACGCCAAATCTTTTTTTCTCGTACCCAAAGACAATATGGGAGAAGAATTCAGGCATGAATTAAGGGGAATGCTGAATAAAAAGATCCGTTAGTTTATGTAAAATGTATTGTTCAACATTCAATTCTCACAGTTCCTTTTCCATCACAAAATGCGGAATAGTAACTTCTTCAAATTCTTTACTGCAAACCGAGTACCCGTTTTTTTCATAAAATCCAACGGCCGATTTACGTGCATGCATGGTAAGACGTCGGTATCCCCTGTCGCGGGCAATATTTTCTGCAAAGGTCATTAATACCCTTCCAATGCCCTTGCCCTGCAAACCGGATGTAACGGCCATCTGCCGTAAACGCACCGTTTTTGGATCGGTTTGGGAAAGCATACAACAGGCTTCCATCTTTTCTTCTTCAAAACAACAGATTAGTATATCGTCCTTTTCGGCTGCCAGTTCCTCAGGTGTAAAGGTCAATCCAAGCGGTTTGCGGAGCATATTATACCGCAGATCCACCATTTCTTTGTATTCTTTTGACCCGTGATCTATAATTTTTAATGCCATATGAGGGTGGTAAGATGTACAAGATAATGATCATTTTAGTAAAATAATCACTGAAAATCGATAAGCGGCCTGGTAGCTTATTATCCTGTTTGTAAACAAAAATGCATGAAAAGATTAGTTATTTGACAAAAAGTATATTTTTGCGGCTGTAACAAAAACTTTTACAATGTCTGACATCGCTACAAGAGTTAAAAAAATCATAGTTGACAAGTTAGGAGTAGATGAAGCCGAAGTAACCAATGAGGCTTCTTTCACTAACGACCTCGGTGCCGATTCTTTGGATACCGTTGAATTGATTATGGAATTTGAAAAAGAATTTAACATCTCCATCCCTGACGAGCAGGCTGAAACAATTACTACTGTTGGCCAGGCTGTCGCTTACCTTGAAGAACACGCCAAGTAAGATCTTATTTCCAATTATGGAATAATTTTTAATCCGCCTTCTTGCGGCATCAAAAGCCATGGAAGGCGGATTATCACTTCTAACAGGTATTGATTTATGGAATTGAAAAGAGTTGTTGTAACAGGGATTGGCACCATCACGCCGCTCGGAAATAATCTGGATGATTATTGGAACGGTCTCATCAAGGGTGTTTCCGGTGCTGATATGATTACTCAATTTGATGCCGCTAAATTCAAAACCCGTTTTGCCTGCGAAGTGAAAGGTTTCGAACCTACCGAATTTATGGATAGGAAAGAGGCCCGTAAATTAGACCGCTTTGCCCAACTGGCTATTGTGGCCAGTGATATGGCCGTTGCAGATGCGGGTATTAGCAAAGAGAATGTGGATGTTGATCGAACCGGTGTGATCTTTGCCAGCGGTATCGGTGGCTTAACCACTTTTCAGGATGAAGTGATCAATTTTGCCCAGGGTGATGGAACACCCCGTTTTAACCCGTTCTTTATTCCCAAAATGATACTGGATATTGCCGCAGGTCAGATCTCCATGCGACATGGCTTCAGAGGTCCCAATTTTGCGGTGGTAAGTGCCTGTGCATCCAGTACCAACGGTATTATTGCTGCAGTAGACACCATCCGTTTAGGTAAAGCGGATATTATTTTAAGTGGCGGATCAGAATCCGTGATCAGTATGGCAGGCGTTGGCGGTTTCAATGCCATGAAAGCTATGAGCGAACGGAATGATGATCCTAAAACGGCCAGCCGCCCTTATGATAAGGACCGCGATGGCTTTGTAATGGGAGAAGCTGCCGGTGTACTGGTATTAGAAGAATATGAACACGCCCTTAAAAGAGGTGCTAAAATATATTGCGAAGTGGCCGGCGGCGGCGCTACTGCCGATGCTTACCATTTAACCGCTCCCCACCCCGAAGGATTAGGTGCCCGCAATGTAATGATTGCCGCATTGAAAGATGCAGGTATGGACCCTGGCGAAATTGATTATATCAATACCCATGGAACCTCCACTCCCTTAGGCGATGGCGCCGAAGCAAAAGCCATTACGGAAGTTTTTGGTGAACATGCGTATGAACTTAATATCAGCGCTACCAAATCCATGACGGGTCATTGCCTGGGCGCAGCTGGTGTAATAGAAGCCATTGCATGTATACAAAGTGTGATACACGATATTGTTCCACCTACCATCAATCACTTTACAGACGATCCTACCCTCGATCCTAAACTCAATTTCACGTTTAATAAGGCCCAGAAAAGAACGGTAAATGCAGCATTAAGCAATACTTTCGGATTTGGTGGCCATAATGCCTGTGTGATTGTAAAAAAATACGTAGCTTAAGTCCGTGCAATTCTTCAAAAAATTCCTTAAAAAATCTGACGATTCTTCTTTTGAAAAACAATTGAAAAACGTACTGGGCATCAAGTCGGGCAATTCCCTGTTGTATCGCACGGCGCTCAGTCACCGCTCTGTAAAAGAAACCGCTGATGAAAATAATGAACGGCTGGAATACCTGGGAGACGCTGTATTAAGCGCTATTGTGGCCGATTACCTTTTTAAACGGTATCCCTACAAAGGCGAAGGTTTTCTCACCGAAATGCGCAGCAAAATGGTGAACCGCCAGCAGCTGAATGATATTGCTTTGAAAATGGGACTACGTAAACTCACCTTCTACAATAAATTTGATAATGCACTCAAGGGCAGCCAGATCTTCGGTAATACACTGGAGGCTTTAGTGGGTGCGGTGTACCTGGATAAAGGCTATGATAAAACCCATAACTGGGTACTGCGCCAGATTGTTATCCCGCATATGTTTGTAGATGATCTGGAACTGATAGACATTAACCTGAAAAATAAGCTGATTGGCTGGGCTAATAAGAATGGTAAAAGTCTCAGTTTTGAACTCGCCGAGGAACGAATGGAAGGCAGCCGCCGACTGTTTACCATCAATGCCATGCTTGATGGCCAATTACTGGCCATGGGTAAGGGCTATAATAAAAAAGACGCAAGCCAGGTAGCCGCCCAGGTTGCCGTAGAAAAACTGGGTCTGCAATAAAGCGACCAGACAGATAACAGCCAGTTACCCCAAACTCCAAACTCCAAACTCCAAACTCCAAACTCCAAACCCCAAACTTTAAACGCTAAGCTCCCCTACCTCCTGGCACAATTCAATCAGCACTCCATTCGTATCTTTTGGATGTAGAAAACAGACCAATTTATTATCCGCCCCTTTTTTGGGTTGCTCATGCAGTAATACGAAACCTTCCTGGGTAAGTCGGGCCATTTCTGCATAAATATCCGTTACCTCGAAAGCGATATGGTGAATGCCTTCCCCTTTTTTATCAATAAATCGAGAGATAATGCCCCCGGGTTCCGTACTCTCCAATAACTCCAGTTTTGACTCGCCCTGCTTAAAAAAAGCGGTAATTACCTGTTCCGAAGCAACGGTTTCTGTTTTGTAACAGGGGGTATTAAGCAGCTTTTCGAATAGCGGGATTGCCTTGTTAAAGTCTTTTACGGCTATGCCTATATGTTCAATTTTTAACATGACAGCTTATTTTGAGAGAAGGTTTCGAAATATGAAAAAATCCGGGATGCCCTTAGGTTGCTTCCCGTTTATAGCACGAATTACAGTAAATTTGTGGTACCAGAGATTAAAATTTTAAGAGTACTATGTTGAAATTACCGATTTACTTAGATAACAATGCCACCACGCCAATGGACCCGCGCGTGCTGGAAGCGATGATACCTTATTTTACCGAACATTTCGGTAATGCGGCCAGCCGTAACCACCCTTTTGGATGGGAGGCAGAAGAAGCCGTTGATTATGCCCGCGAACAGGTAGCTAAATTAGTGGGGGCAGATCCGAAAGAAATCATTTTTACTTCCGGTGCTACGGAAGGGGATAACCTTGGTATTAAAGGAGTTTTCGAAATGTATGGTAGCAAAGGCAATCATATTATTACCTGTACCACGGAACACAAAGCAGTATTAGATACTTGTAAGCATATTGAAAGACTGGGCGGCGAAGTAACCTATCTGGAAGTTAAAGCAGATGGTTTGATAGACCTGAAGGAACTGGAAGCAGCCATCAGGCCCACTACGATCCTTATTGCTATTATGTATGCCAATAACGAAATCGGCGTAGTACAGCCCGTAAAAGAAATCAGTACCCTCGCTAAAAAGAATGGCGTTCTTTATTTTTCTGATGCGGTACAGGCTGTAGGCAAAATACCGGTTGATGTAAATAAAGACGGTATTGATATCATGGCTTTCACGGCGCATAAAATGTATGGCCCCAAAGGAATTGGCGCTTTATATGTTCGTCGTAAAAATCCGCGCGTAAAAGTTACCGCGCAGATGGATGGCGGTGGACACGAAAGAGGCATGCGTAGCGGTACTTTGAATGTACCTGGTATTGTGGGTTTTGGTAAAGCCTGCGAACTGGCCCGCCTTGAAATGGCAGATGATGCTGTTCGTTTAAGCAAGCTGCGTGATAAATTAGAAAGTTCATTGATGCAGCTGGAAGAAGCCTACGTAAATGGGAACCGCGAACACCGCCTGCCGCATGTTACCAATATCTCATTTAAATATGTAGAAGGAGAGGGGTTACTCATGGGCTTCAATAAAAATATAGCTTTATCATCAGGTTCGGCCTGCACATCGGCTTCACTGGAACCCAGCTATGTGTTAAAAGCACTGGGCCTGGGAGATGATCTGGCACACAGTTCGCTACGTTTTGGTTTGGGACGTTTCACAACAGAAGATCAGATTGACTATACCATTAAAGCAGTAAGCGAAACGGTTTTAAAACTAAGAGATATGAGTCCTTTGTGGGAAATGTTCAAAGAAGGCGTGGATATGGATAAGATTGAGTGGGCGGCACACTAATTCAAAATTAATAATTCAACATTTAAAATAAGATCATGGCATATTCAGAAAAAGTAATCGATCACTATAGCAATCCTAAGAACGTGGGTACTTTGGATAAATCGAAGAAAAATGTAGGCACAGGTCTGGTAGGTGCACCAGAATGCGGAGATGTAATGCGTTTGCAGATTGAAGTAGATGATGCTACCGGCATGATCACCGATGCAAAATTTAAAACATTTGGTTGCGGATCAGCGATTGCTTCTTCTTCACTGGCTACAGAATGGTTAAAAGGCAAGACGGTTGACCAGGCGGTACTCATTGACAATATGGATCTGGTAGAAGAACTCAATCTTCCGCCTGTTAAGATCCACTGTTCTGTACTGGCCGAAGACGCTATCAAATCAGCAATCAACGACTACCGTAAAAAGAACGGTTTGGAAGAACTGGTGTTTGAAGAAAGGATACACTAATATTTAATTAACAATTAATAAGTTAATGATGCATAATTATTAATTATTAATTACTAATTATTAATTGCAATGGTAGCAACAGAAAATAGTATTTACGTAAGCGAAAAGGCGAAAAAGAAAGTTCATCAACTAATGGAAGAGGCCGGTGTAACCGGGGACGATAGTTATTTTTTACGTGTGGGTGTAGTGGGTGGCGGTTGCTCGGGGTTAAGTTATAAGCTTGATTTCGATAACGAAATTAAACCGATGGATCAGGTATTTGAAGATAACGGCATTAAAGTAGTTACCGACCTGAAAAGTTTTTTGTACCTCGTAAATACCGAACTGGAATTTTCAGATGGATTGAATGGTAAAGGATTTTATTTCAATAACCCCAATGCGAGCAGGAGTTGTGGATGTGGGGAGAGTTTTGCAGTTTAATTGCCGAGAGAGTAAATATTTTTAAAGGCCGAAGCATTGCTTCGGCCTTTATCTTTAACAGCAATGATGTTTGCCTGATGCCTTTATTTTGCAACCTTCATTCATGTGCACGTTCAGGATCCGGGGGTGTTTGTGCAATTGGCGCCTGTTTTGGCTTTGCTGGTGGCGGAGGTGGCGATAATTTTTCTCCATTCCTCCTAAATCTGGGCGGTGTAAATCCTGTGATTTTTACGCTCGGTGGAAGTGAAGGAGTTTCTTTAACCTTGTTAATGTTTACGTTTGGTGGAGGCAAAGGTTTGTCATACTTCATGATTTCAGGAGATGGCGGTACAGGGGGTTTAGGCGCATCTTTTATTATTTCCACTGGCGGCATTGGCTTGTTCTTATTTATCATAGCCGGCGGCGGAGGCGGAGGATTAGGATGAGATTTTTTAAGGCTCTTTACCGTAACGGGTATGGCATCGGGTCCGTTTTCAATCTTTGGTGTGGCAATATTTTTTTTATCCTGCGAACGCGCAAACAGGCCAATGCCGAGCAGGCAAAACAGAAGGAGGGTTAGTCTTACTTTCATAATAAAGGTTTTTAATAAGATGCGAAATGTGATAAAATCCATAAAGTGGGTTTCAATTAATGACAGTAGTCGTACGATTGCCTAATAACAATTAGTTTTACGGCTTATGTGGATGATCTGCAAAAAAGAATGGCAACAGTTTTTCAGCAGCCTCACCGGTTATATTGCCCTGGTGGTTTTCCTGATACTTAATGGGTTGTTTTTGTTTGTTTTTCCCGATACCAGTATTCTCGATTTTGGATACGCCTCTTTAGGTAATTTTTTTAGCCTGGCTCCCTGGATATTATTATTTCTGGTACCTACCATCACGATGCGTAGCCTGGCTGATGAATTTAAAACCGGTACGTTTGAATTATTAAAGACCCTGCCCCTTACCCCTTCACAAATTGTATGGGGTAAGTTTTACGGAGCACTCATTATTGTCATTACTGCTTTACTTCCAACTGTCATCTACGCTATCTCTGTTCAGCAACTTAGTGTTACCGGCGGTATTGATATTGGCGGCGCGATAGGCAGTTATATCGGTCTCGTGTTGTTAGGTGCTGTATTTACTTCTATCGGTATCTGCGCCAGTAGCTTTACCAATAATACCGTTGTTGCTTTTATTGCAGGCGCTTTCATTTGTTTTTTATTGTACAATGGCTTTGAAGCCATCAGTAAATTGCCGGTTTTTAAAGCAGGTTGGGATTATTATATTGAAATGCTCGGTATCAATTTTCATTATCGCAGCATTAGCCGCGGCGTAATTGATAGCAGGGATATGGTTTATTTTATCGGTATCATCGTTTTATTTTTATTCATCACACAAAGAAATCTTGTGAGGCGTTAAGCGGTAACTCATGCAGAAATTTTGGCAACATACATATGGTAGCTGGGTGCTGGCTGGTTTATTTATAACCGTTGTCTATCTCTCTTCCTTTTTTTCATACCGTGTAGATCTTACTGCTGAGAAAAGATACAGTGTAACCAACGCTACCAAAACATTGCTGAAGAATGTAGACAGCACCATAACCATACGTGTATTTCTTACAGGCGATCTTCCTGCTGATTATAAAAAATTAAGTATTGCCACTAAAGATCTGCTGGACGAATTCAAATCTATTTCTGGTAATCTTATTCGTGTACATTTTGAAAAGCCAGGGGAGAATATTACCAGCGACACTGCCAAAGTACAGTTCTATGATAGCCTTTCAAGATTAGGTGTGGTATTCGAACAAAGCGAAACCGTTTCTTCCGGTAAGGAAAAACAAACCAATCAGCTCATTATTCCTTCAGCGCTGGTAAGTTATCGCGAAGGACAAAAGCCCATTGCTGTTGATCTGCGTAGTAGCCGTAAAGTGTACAAACAGTTCAACGTAATGAATGGCAACGCGGAAGAAGATGTGGAAGCCACACGCAATGCAGCTGAAGCGTTACTGGAATATAAATTTTCCAATGCCATTGATAAACTAACCCGCAAATATGTTCCCACAGTTGCTTATGCAGTAGGCAATGGCGAACCCGTTGATCTGAAAGTAAACGATCTTGGCGAAAGCCTTCGCAATGAATACCGACTCGCCGTTTTTGATCTTAAAAAAGGCTATCCGGATCCTGCCCTGATTGATGCTATGATGATTGTAAAACCGACTTTACCCTTTACGGATGAAGACAAGCTGAAACTTGACCAATATATCATGAATGGGGGACACGTTATATGGTTTGTTGATAAACTGCATGCCGAACTTGACAGCCTTATGCGCAGCCAGGCTGAGTATACAGCCTTTGACCGTGGACTGGAGCTGGATGATATTCTTTTCAAATATGGTGTGCGTATCAATCCTGATTTGGTGCAGGATCTGAACTGCTCTAAAATTCCCATCGTTATTGGAAAAAATGCAGATGGAAGTCCTAAAATGCAGAGAATTCCTTTTCCTTATTATCCTTTTCTTTCTGCACACAATAATAATCCGGTGTCAAAAAATCTTGACAGAGTATTACCCATATTTCCTTCAGGCATTGACACTGTAAAAGCACCGGGTATCCGTAAAACTATTTTACTGGCAACCGATAGTACCAGCCGTACCATCAGCTCACCGGCTATCGTGTCTGTTAATAGTGTTAAGGGTGATGAAGACCTTAGGTCTTTCAATAAGAGTTATATACCTATTGCCGTTTTGCTGGAAGGCAAGTTCAATTCTTTATTCACCAACCGCATCGGAAAGGAAGTAATGGATTCTATACAACGAATTACCGGTAAACCTTTTCTTAACCGTTCTGTGAAGGACGGGAAACAGATAGTAGTAGCTGATGCAGATATTGTAACCAATTCTGTGAGCGCTACAGCGGGTCCTTTACCCATGGGATTACTGCCATTGGAGAACTACCGTTTTGCCAACCGCGAATTTTTTCTTAACTCAATGGATTACCTGGTGAGCAATAACAATCTTTTCGAAAGCCGCAACAAAGATTTTGTACTGCGTTTACTGGACAAAAGAAAAGTGGAAGAACAACGAACCAGCTGGCAACTGATTAACATCCTGTTACCGCTTGTACTGGTTATCCTGGCCGGCCTGTTTCTGCAATGGAAACGGAAAAAAAAGTATCACACATAAACGCACAAGGCACCTTGCGAACCTTTGCTACCCTTGCGACATCCCGAAGCTGGCAGGAATCGGAATGATCGCAAAGAGGGCTTATCTTTACCAACCAAATTCATCGCATGTCTTCACACCAAATAGTTTATTTAGTTTTCGGAATCGTTTTGGTAATTGCCTTAGTGTTTGACCTTGGGCTGCTCAGTAAAAAAAACCAGGTGGTTACCATTAAACAGGCTTTGTATCAAACTTTTTTTTGGGTAGGACTGGCATTATTGTTTTTTGTATTTATGTGGGTTGAAGGTCCCATGCTGGCTGCCGAAAATAAAAATGCAGTTTCTGTTAGCGGCTCTCAGCTTGCCTTGGAATTTTTAAGTGCCTATTTGATGGAGTGGAGCTTGAGTATAGATAATATTTTTGTGTTCATTCTCATATTTTCAGCTTTTCATGTTAAGGCTAAACATTATCCGCGTGTGTTACTGGTGGGTATTCTTATGGCCATTATATTTCGGGTTATATTTATTACGGTAGGTGTTGCCTTAGTGGCAAAATTTGAATGGGTATTATACCTGTTCGGAGTGTTCTTATTGTATACAGGTTATAAAATGTTTACCACAAATGACGACAAGGAGTTTGATCCTCAGACATCCAAAATATACCGTATGCTTCAGAAGATGCTTCCGCTGGTAAGTCACGATGGCGATGGAAAATATATGCTTAAAGAGAACGGCAAAACCGTCTACACTTCTTTGTTCGTTGTGGTTATTTTACTCGCTGTTATTGACCTGGTATTTGCACTGGATTCAATCCCCGCAGTAATGGGCATTTCCAAGGATTCACTTGTGATTTATACATCCAATATTTTTGCGGTGTTAGGTTTGCGTAGTTTATTTTTTCTGCTGCGAAGTGCTGTATCAAGGTTTGATTACCTGCAGCAGGGCATTGCGGTAGTTTTGGTATTCATCGGTGCCAAAATGCTGGCCGAACCTTATCTCAGTAAGTGGATTGATAATAATACACAGGTAATCATTTCCCTTGCCGTGATACTCGTGTGTATTTCAGGTTCCATTTTCTATTCCATTTTTATGCAGAAAAAAGGTATACCGGATGATGCTGGTGAAGATTCATGATAACTGAGTATATTTAAGGGTGGTCTATTCTATTCAAAAAATCGCGGAAATCTTAGAGGCAGAAGCATCTGTTAAGGATGATTCGGCAATAGAATATTTACTTATTGACAGCCGTAAAATCGTTTTTCCCCAAACTTCCCTGTTCTTCGCCATTAGCGGCCCGCGCCGGGATGGTCATGATTTTATTTCTGAAGTATATGAAAGAGGTGTTCGCAATTTTATTGTTAAAGAAGGATTTTCTATTTCCGCTTTTCCAGAGGCCAATTTTATTTGGGTAACAGCGGTATTGGAAGCTTTACAAAAATTAGCTTTCTTTCATAGAAATCATTTTCTAATTCCCGTCATTGGTATTACGGGCAGCAATGGTAAAACGATTGTGAAAGAATGGCTCTACCAGTTATTGCAGCAGGATCATCATATTGTCCGTAGTCCCCGCAGTTATAATTCACAGATCGGTGTACCGTTAAGTGTATGGCAGATAAATGAACAACATACACTTGGCATTTTTGAAGCCGGAATTTCTACTGTTAATGAAATGCAACAGTTGGCCGCAGTTATTCAGCCCACCATCGGTGTGTTCACTAATCTTTCCGGTGTACATAATGAGGGCTTTACTGATAACCGGCAGAAAGCCCTCGAGAAGGCAATTCTCTTTGCCAATGTTCAATCGCTTGTGTTTTGCAGAGAGGCCTTGCAACCATCTTTATTGCCTGATAGTGCCGACAGGGAATTGTTTGCTGGCAGTACACAGTTTTTTTCATGGAGCCGGAAAGAAAATGCCCTGTTACAAATTCTGTCCGAAGAAAAAAAGCAGCAGCAAACATTCATCACGGCCCGTTACCAGGGCCATAAAATTTCAGTGCTTATTCCTTTTACCGATCAGGTTTCCATTAACAATGCCATTACCTGCTGGTGTGTACTACTGCAAATGGGATATACAGAAAAATGGATCAGTGAAAAAATGAAGCAGCTGTTACCTGTTGATATGCGAATGCAGTTAAAAAAAGGGATCAATAACTGTTACCTGTTAAATGATAGTTACAGTAATGATACTGCCTCACTTACCCTTGCCATGGATTATCTCCAGCAGCAGGCAGGTAACCAGCGTACTACTTTAATTCTTTCTGATATTCTTCAATCGGGAGAGGATGAAAAAAAATTATACACTGATATTGCGGCACAATTATCAGCACGTGGTATCAACCGGCTGATAGGTATCGGGCCCTCTATTACCCGCCATGGTTCTGTGTTTGGCGGTAATGCATTCTCTGTTGATTTGTATAATTCAACAGATGCATTTATTCAGCAGGCGGCCACACACCAGTTTAAAGACGAATATATACTGTTAAAAGGCGCGCGTGTATTTGAGTTTGAAAGAATATCCCACTGGCTCGAACAGAAAGTACACCAGACTATTATGGAGATTAATCTTTCGGCAATGATTCATAACCTGAAAGCGTACCAGCAATTTCTCAAGCCTGCTACTAAACTCATGGCTATGGTAAAAGCTTTCAGTTATGGAAGCGGCAGTGCAGAAGTAGCCAGGGTATTGCAATTTCATAAAGTAGATTACCTAGCTGTTGCCTATGCTGATGAAGGGGTTGATTTGCGCAAAGCCGGAATTAGTTTACCCATCATGGTTATGAATACTGATGAAGCAGGTTTCGATGCATTGATAAGCTATAACCTCGAACCGGAAATTTATTCATTCCCTATGTACCATGCTTTTCATGCCTACCTTAATCAGCAGGCCCTACAGCAGTTTCCGGTACACATCAAATTTAACACCGGCATGAACCGCTTAGGATTTGAGGTAAGTGATGCAACAGCACTCGCCAATCTTTTAAAGCAAAACACTACAATGGCTGTACGGTCTGTATTCAGTCATCTGGTTGCCAGTGAAACAGCGGAACATGATGGCTTTACAAAACTGCAGGTACAATTATTTGAAGAAGCCTGCACTGTTATGCATAGCAAGTTGGGCTATTCCTTTATCAGGCATATTGCCAACTCTGCTTCTATTTTTCGTAACCAGCATCACCAGTTTGATATGGTTCGTTTGGGTATTGGTCTGTACGGTGTGGATAGCGTCGATGGCAAATCCATATCGCTTGAAACAGTAACTACCCTAAAATCTACCATTGCCCAGCTGAGGCACGTGAAAGCCGGAGATACAGTAGGTTATAACCGCAGGGGCAAGCTAATCCGCGACAGTGTGATTGGCACTGTACGCATTGGCTATGCAGATGGCTATGACAGGCGATTGGGAAATGGCATTGGCCATATGTTCGTGAATGGTATTTTGGCTCCTGTTATCGGCAATGTTTGTATGGATATGACCATGATTGATGTTACGGATGTAGCGGATGTAAAAGAAGGGGATTCAGTAGAATTATTCGGAAAATATTTACCTGTGCAGCAGGTGGCTCATTGGTCAGAAACTATTGCTTACGAAGTGTTAACGGGTATTAGCCAGCGCGTAAAAAGAGTATACCTGGAAGAGTGAGTCTACCTAAGAATGCAGGATAGAAAAATTTTAACATGGGATAAGGAATCAAAATCCATATTCCCTGTCTTCCTTCCCAGACAGGTTCCTGAATTTCAAAATGCAACACTATCTTTGCCCACCATAAAACCATGGAAGTGAAAGCCAGACAAGTCATACTCCTTATTTTTTTAATCATTTTTGCCGACCAGGCCCTGAAATTCTATATTAAGATGCATTATTATGCCGGCGAGGAGCATAAAATTGTAAGCAACTGGTTTCGACTGCATTTTGTTGAAAATGAAGGGATGGCATGGGGCTGGAAATTTGGCGGTGATTTTGGCAAGATCATTCTTACCCTTTTCAGACTGGTGGCTGTGATTTGGGGAAGTTTTTTATTGCGCGATTTTATCCGTAAACATTATCATAAAGGATTTATTATCTGTGCTGCATTGATCTATGCCGGTGCATTAGGAAATCTTATTGACAGCCTGTTTTATGGGTTACTGTTTGATATGAGTAGTCCCTTCTCACAAAATATCGCGCACCTGTTTCCGAAAGGTGGCGGCTATGCAGGTTTTCTGCACGGTAAAGTGGTGGATATGTTGTATTTCCCCATCATTACCAATGCACGGTATCCTTCCTGGCTTCCTTATGTGGGAGGCGATGATTTCGAATTTTTCCGCCCGGTATTTAATATTGCAGATGCGGCTATTTCAACCGGTGTAATTGTGATACTGGTTTTCCAGAACAGGTTCTTTAAAAAGCATGTAACAGAAACACATACCACCATTGAAACGGACAGTTTGGTAAACGATAAGACACAGATATTTTAAAGCATATGCACCTCAAAAAAAGAACCCTTGACATTTTAAAT
>JBBRHM010000081.1:0-16488 GCA_038222655.1 Chitinophagales bacterium
ATCTGTTCCGGGTAAGGGATATTTTGTAAAGGACACTGATGTCAATCAACCCTTGAAGATATTTTTGCTCTTCAATAAACTCAGCCCGCACAAGAAGATCATTTACGATGCGTTGGTTGCTTCGCTCGGAGAACTGGCTTCGGTTGATTTTTATGTATACAATAATGATTTTGATTTCTTTAAAAGACTGATCCAGAATGCGAAAAAGGAGTACACGCATTATGTAATCATTCCACATTTTTTGGATGGTGGCGAAAATGTGCATGAAGTGATCAATACCATACCCAAAGAAAAACTGATCTTAGTGGATAAACTGGTTCCCCGCATCGAGGGGCAATACGGCGCAGTATATGAAAATTTTGAAAACGACCTCTATGGCGCGCTGGAACAGGCTTTACCGAAACTGACCAAGTATCATACCATTAAAATCATCGTTCCTTTTTATACCTATCACCCACAGGAAATTTTAAAAGGGTTTACGCGTTTCTGCCAGCAATATGCATTCAATTATAAAGTGGTGCATAATATAGCCAATGAGCCCATTAAGGAAGGCGAGGCCTATATTAACCTGATGGAAGATGACCTGGTAACGCTGATAGAGAAAATAGTTGCCACAAAAATGAAACTCGGTAAACATGTGGGCGTTATCTCGTATAATGAAACGCCTTTAAAAAAGATTATCCTTAACGGCATCACTACTATTTCCACAGACTTTCAGATGATGGGAGAAAAAACGGCACAGCTAATCATAGACCGCTCAGTTCAACATATAGAGATACCCTTTTCATTAACGCTCAGGGCATCTTTATAGATGGTAGTTTTCAGGATAATGGCTATTTTTTCAGCCCCAATTGCGGAAAGGAGCTGTTATTAGGCGAAGCCTTTTCTTTACTACCAAGAAGTTTGTCTATGTAAATTCGTTCCTGTTCGAATGACATGTCTTTGATTTCATTGCTAATTTCGTCACGTATTTTACGTAAGTCTTTTACTAAATCATGCTGGGTGCTATAAGTTTTTGTTATCATGATTGATGATTTCTTTGGGTGTTCTAATTTCTATCATATTATGTCCTAATTGATAATTGATACCATTATACCCTCTTATTTTATCAAGGTTTACAATGTGTTTAAAATTCCAACTTACAAGAACATCAGCTTTTAGAATCGTTGCCATTGCTATGTGTTGGCAATCGGCTTTACTAGTTTGTCCAACTACTTTAGCTAAAATATACTGATCTGCAAGTTCGGCAGCCGCTTGTGAGAGTCTAATATTTTCAATTTGCTCAACAGGTAGAGTAGTTATAAAATCTCTCACATGTTGAGGCGCTCGGAGTAATTCCGCTTCTAATAAATCAGAGACAAAAATGATAAACTGTCCATTAGCCACCGCTTCAAAAAAAGGCACAGTATCTTCAGTAAATTCTTTATCGAATAGTCCACCAACAACCGAAGTGTCTATATAAACCCTTTTTATCATGGCTTAAAGATAGCAATAAGGCCGTTGCCAGTAACCCACACTATAAAACCACGATAGGATTTCTTCTGGAAGGAACAATTGTTTCTTCATCATCACTCAGATACACCCAAAAATCATATAAGGCAAAAATATCGCCGGGGACTTTGGGACCATTCTCGGCATTACGCTCATAGGAACCCAATAACTCACCATTATGCCTGAGCTCAGACAGCTTCTGCTCTAATGTTAACTCTTTAAAACTTTCGATAGTCATATTCCTTGTTGATTTTTAAGTTACCGCCTGCAAAATAAGAAAGGTTTTTGAATACACTTGCTTATCCTTACATTTTACAACCTTATTTAAAATGTTCAATTGCCTTCAGCACGGTTGAATCGGTTCTGTTGGCCACCTCAAAATAGCCTTCATTACGCCATATCTGTCTGGCCATAAGCGATTGCACTCGTCTTAATATGTCTACCCTGTCTTTTCCGGAAACCCCGGCAAGTGTAATTGTATCTTTTTTAGCAAATTCTACCAGTCCCCGCCATTCCTTTTCACCCGGAACAAATTTACCGGCAAGTTCAGGCGGCGACTGTATACTATTAAAAAAGGTTTGATGCTCCATATAATAACGGTATACAAAACTTCCGAGGGTATTTTTATAATACAATTTCATCATCAGCGGTTCCATACGGGCGGTATCAAAGGGAACGAATATATCGGGTGTAATACCACCTCCGCCGTAAACAATTCTTCCGCCAGGTGTTTTATAGGCTTTACCGGTGGGTTTGGTTGTATCACCTTTCACCATTTCACCATTGTGAAAACGGGCAGTCAGTTCTTCTTCATATTCCGCTTTTCCTTTAGTGTATGGTTTCTGAATATTACGGCCCAGGGGACTGTAATACCGGGCAATAGTTAAACGCACCGCGCTTCCGTCACTTAACTGAAATTGTTGCTGCACCAGCCCTTTGCCGAATGATCTTCTGCCAATGATGGTGGCCCTGTCCCAATCCTGTAAGGCTCCCGCCAATACTTCGCTGGCAGATGCAGATGTTTCATCAAGCAACACTTCTAGCTTTCCTTTTTCAAATATTCCTTCACGATGGCAACGGTAATCGTAACGTTGAACATGCGCGCCTTCAGTATATACAATCAACTTATCATCATCCAGAAATTCATCAGCTATATCCGTTGCCTCTTTCATTAAACCGCCACCATTACCGCGAAGGTCAAGTATCAGTTGCTGCATTCCATCTTTCTTTAATTTCTCCATGCCCTGCATAAATTCTTCGTAGGTGCGCTCTGCAAATTTATTGATACGGATATACCCTGTTTGTGGCGCCACGAGATAAACTGCATCTACAGAAGATACCGGTATCGTTCCTCGGTTGATTAAAATATCTTTTTTCACTTCTCCACGAAGTAGCTGCAGCTTTACCCGGGTATCAGCAGAACCGCGCAGCAATTTGCGTATATCATCGGGTTTTAATTTTTTACCGGCAATAGCTATGCTGTCGTTTACCCTAATAAGCTTATCGCCTGTTTGCACACCCGCTTTATACGAAGGCCCGTCTTTCACTACGTTCATTACATTCACTGTGTCACTAAATATCTGGAACTCGATACCAATTCCCTGAAAATTACCCATCATCTCTTCATTTACTTCTTTCAGGTGATCGGCAGGTATATAGACTGAATGAGGATCAAGATGAGAAAGTACTTCATTGGCAGCTGCCTGGTTAATACTGTCGGAAGAAATTTTGTCAACATATTTACCTTTTACCAGTTCCAGTAACTCCTGCAGAGAAGTCCTTTTAGAAAGATTGAAAAATCGATTACCCAGGGTCTTTTCCTTTAACTGGTAACCTATCATCATTCCTGCTACCATTACAACCGCAAACAGCAGCGGCAGCCAAACCTGTATTTTTCTACTTCCCATAAATAACACTTCTTTGTGTATTAAATAAACAAATGCAAATATCCATATTAAATACGAACTATGAAGTACTAACTACTAGAGACTTATTACGAAGTACGAAGTAAAAAAATGAGGATTATCCCTTTTTTTCTTCTTACTTCGTACTTTACACTTCTTACTTAACCCGTATGCCAGTTATATTAATTGCCGATAGTGGTGCTACCAAATGCGAATGGCGGCTGGTGCAAAACGATAAGAAAAAAACCGTTATAACGCAGGGCATTAGTCCTTATTTTCTGAATGAGGCGCAAATTATAGCCCTGCTTTCTAAAGAATTATTACCCAAACTTAACAACGCTCATGTAGAACAAATTTTTTTCTATGGCACAGGATTAAGCAATCCGGATAATGCAAAAATTATTCAAAAAATATTAAAAAAGCTTTTCCCTACCGCAAAAGTGGAAGTGCAGACCGATCTCGTAGGTGCCGCAAAGGCGTTGTGTGGGAAGCAAAAGGGTATTGTCTGCATACTGGGCACCGGTTCCAATTCCGGTTTTTATAATGGCAAAAAAATAATCAAAAATAGTCCGGGTCTCGGTTATGTACTGGGCGATGAAGGCAGTGGCGCCTACCTCGGTAAAAAAGTGTTACAGTATTATCTCTATAATACTTTTGATGAAGAACTAATGGCTCGTTTTGAAAAGCGTTTCCAGGTTTCATCCGTTGACATACTTGATCAGGTGTATAAAAAGCCCCTGGCCAACCGTTACCTGGCCTCTTATGCGATATTCCTCGCGGAGAACCGCGGACATTATATGATTGAGAATATTATTGAAGATGGACTGAATGATTTTTTCTTTACTCATTTATACAAATACAGGGAAAGCTGGATATTACCCATTCATTTTATCGGGAGTATTGCATTTGGATTTAGAGATGTATTGAAAGAACTTTGTAATACTTATGAACTGGAACTGGGCAAGGTATTAAAGGCTCCCATGCAGGGATTAATAGATTACCACAGATAAAGAACTGATATGTCAGAAATTATTAAAGTAACGGAGCAAGCTTCTACTTACCGTCATCTCGAAAAGATGTCGATTCACGAATTACTGCTTAATATCAACAAAGAAGATAAAACAGTACCTGACGCAGTAGCAGCAGCTATCCCTCATATTGAAAAACTGGTTACTGCTTTTACCGACAAAATGCTTGCAGGCGGACGATTATTTTATATTGGAGCGGGAACAAGCGGCCGACTGGGTATTATAGATGCCAGTGAATGCCCGCCTACGTTTGGTGTACCGTATGGTTTAGTGATCGGACTCATTGCCGGAGGTGATAAAGCCATTACACAGGCCGTAGAATTTGCAGAAGACAGTGCAGAAGATGGATGGATGGACCTGCAAAAACATTTTATAAGTGATAAAGATGTGGTACTCGGACTCGCTGCCAGCGGCACCACACCCTACGTGATAGGCGCATTAAAACAATGCCGCAAACGGGGCATCATTACAGGAAGCCTCAGTTGTAACCCCCACTCTCCTGTTTCCAAAGAAGCAGATTTTCCGGTAGAAGTAATTGTAGGACCTGAATTTGTTACCGGCAGCACCCGCATGAAAAGTGGTACGGCACAGAAATTAGTACTGAATATGATTTCCACTTCAATTATGATACAGTTGGGTCGCGTGGAAGATAATAAAATGGTGAATATGCAGTTGAGCAATGTAAAATTAGTTGACCGTGGTGTGAAGATGGTAATGGATGGTTTATCGCTGACTGATTATGAAAAAGCAAAAGATCTCCTTTTAAAACACGGCAGTGTAAAGAAAGCAGTTGAAGCCGCTACTGCCTCTTAGGATAGTTGAGTATGCAAGATATTGAACCTTTTTACAACTGGCGGCATATGTATATTGCCGAAGAAGATCCAAAGTCTCCTTTCTTTGGCAGAAAGTATAGCGAGTTTGAATATTCACAAACTGTATATAATTATTATATACACCCGCAATGGGATGATTTCGGAAGCCGCACGCTGTATCTCAAAATCATTTATGTAGATTATGAACTTCATTTTGCCATCATCGAATTACTGGGCGAATGGAACGATGCCATTGAAAATGATATCATGGAACTTAAACGCGAAGTGATGGACCTGCTATACAAACAGGGCATTTATAAATATATACTCATAGCAGAAAATGTTCTCAATTTTCACAGCAGTGATAAAGAGTACTACCAGGAATGGTATGAAGAAATAAGCGAAGAAAACGGCTGGATTGTAGCCCTTAACATGCCCCCAGCTACCCAGCAGGATTTCAAAAAGAAAAAACTTAACTATTATATAGAGCTAATGGAACTTCCCGAGTGGCGGGTATACAAACCCTATCATTTATTCAGGAAAATTGATGATGAACTGATGAGACGGTTGGATTAAATTATTTCCATAAAAGGAAAAGCTGGAATTAAATTTTTTTACGTTTTTTTCTTCTGTCTTTCTCTTATTGAGAAGGTAATGCTTCCGCTTATCATATAATGTATACTTTGAAAGTAAATAAAATCATCTTACCTTAACACAATATTTCACCAGAAAAAATAAACAATATGTCATTACCGGTAAACAATAAAAACAGCGGAAAGCCCGGCAGCAAGAACAATAAAAATCCTATGCAGGGGGGGTCCAAGTTTATGGTCAAGCCCGGCGCCAAAGCAGCAGGGGGCGCATCCAAGAAGCCGATTAAAACAGGCGGGGCCAGAGGAAGCTGATACGCTTCTGGGAATATTGAACTGATGAACAGGGAACAGGGAATGACGAAAGAAAAATTCGGCAGGCTTTGTTCCTTGTTTATTTAATGAATGTGTTGATTTTATAAAATAGAAAAATAAATTGCGAAGAGAGGGAATAACAAGTTAATATTTACTTTTCACTCCCCTAATAAACCAAATCTTCATACGCCGCCTGTAATTCATTATAAGAGTGATTATCACCGGCTTTCTTCGCAGCCGCCATTCCTTTCTCATACCATTCAATGGCCAAAGCGGTTTCTTCCATTTTTTCCAGGAGTTTAGCCAGGTGATAGTACGATCCTACATAATCAGGTGACGCGGAAAGTATGGCTTCAAATAACGTTCTCGCCTTTATATCGTCACCTGTCTTTATGTATTCCAGGGCCAATGCATGGCGTAAAAAATTATCGGAAGGCGTGGCTTGCAGAAATTCCCTGATCTTTTCAATCCTGTTCATGGTTCAAAGGTAGGGAGAGACAAGGGACGACCCATAACAGATGGCCGATGTCTTTCTGTGGTTGGTTATCCGGCCTCAAATTAATTTTCCCCCTCAACCCTTTGCCGCTTTCAAAACCTTACTATATTTGCAAATAGTTGTTTATGCAACTATTTGAACCGGTTAAACCTTTTTGATATGAAAATTTTAGTCTGCGTAAGTAAAACGCCTGATACCACTTCGAAAATTGCTTTTACCAATGGCAATACAAAATTTGAAGAATCTGGTGTGCAGTGGATCATTAATCCCTACGATGAATGGTATGCATTGGTGCGCGCCATTGAACTGAAAGAAAAAGATGCAACGGTTGCACTTCATCTCATTACAGTAGGTATGGCCGATTGCGATCCCATCATCCGCAAAGCATTGGCGCTCGGTGGTGATGAAGCAACACGCGTAAATGCAGACAGCAGCGACAGTTATTATATTGCCGCACAAATTGCAGAAGTGGCCAGACAGGGTGCTTACGATATTATCTTCACCGGTAAAGAAACCATCGATTATAATGGATCATCCATTGGCGGAATGGTAGCAGAATTAGTTGATGCGCCTTTTATATCCCTCGCAACCAAATTCGATCTCGAAGGAACCACGGCTACTATTACACGCGAAATTGAAGGAGGCGAAGAAGTGGCTGAAGTTGTTTTGCCTGTGGTGGTAAGTTGCCAGAAAGGTGTGGCCGAACAACGCATACCCAATATGCGTGGCATTATGGCGGCACGTACCAAACCCTTAAAAGTATTAGAACCCGCAGCTATTGAAGCATTAACAAACATCGTAAATTATGAGTTGCCACCCGCCAAAGCAGGTGTAAAATTAGTTAGTCCCGATAATGTGGTAGAGCTGGTAAGATTATTACACGAAGAAGCAAAAGCGATATAGGAAAGTTTGGAGTTTGGGTTTGGCGTTGGGTGTTTTCTTTTTACCCGGATTCCATCTCTGCCCATTCTTTTGTTGCGCCTGCCTATAAGCAGGTAACACAGTTTTACAAATAGTTCTTTATTCAGCTGGGGAAAAAAATTCCTATTTCAAATTTTTAAATTTTAAAATTCTATCCAATGGTATTAATATTCGTAGATCAGACAGAGGGCCATATCAAAAAATCTTCATTCGAAGTGCTTACTTATGGAACCGACCTCGCAAAACAGATGGGCACTACTGCAGAAGCATTGTTGCTGGGAACGGTTAATGATGATCTCGCAGCATTAGGAAAATATGGTGTAAAAAAAATACACCAGGTTTCCAATGAAATACTTAACCATGTAGATACACAACTGTATGCCAAAATAATGGCAGAAGCCGTCAAGGCAAGCGGTGCAGATGTATTGGTCTTATCACATAACCAAACAGGTAAAGCTGTTTCAGCAAGAGTGGCCGCAAGGTTAAAAGCCGGCATTGCCGCAGGTGCCTCAGCTTTACCTGATACTTCTAATGGCTTCGTGGTTCGCAAACCTGTTTTTTCAGGCAAAGCATTTGCCAATGTAAGCATCACTAGTGCTGTTAAGGTTATTTCCCTGAACCCGAATAGTTATAAAACAGTAGCCGGAGAGGGCACAGCAGAAGTAGTGTTATTAAATATACCTGTTGATGCATCACGTATAAAAATAACCGCCGTTAATAAAGTGAGCGGCGAAGTGCCCTTAACAGAAGCAGATATTGTGGTGAGCGGCGGTCGCGGATTAAAAGGCCCCGAAAACTGGGGTATCCTGCTTGATCTTGCCAAAGAATTACATGCGGCCACAGCCTGCAGCAGACCTGTAGGAGATGCTCACTGGCGCCCGCATCATGAACACGTGGGACAAACCGGTATTCAGATCGCGCCAAATTTATATATAGCATTGGGCATCTCTGGAGCCATACAACATCTGGCCGGTGTAAACAGGAGTAAAGTAATTGTGGTAATCAATAAAGATCCCGAAGCGCCCTTCTTTAAAGCGGCAGATTATGGAATTGTAGGCGATCTTTTTGAAGTGGTTCCTAAACTCACAGAAGAGATCAGGAAGATGAAAGCTTTATCTTAGCAAAAATTAAGAGTGAAAAGTTAGGAGTTATCCGTTTGTTGTTTCTTACTAATCATTCACTCTTAACTCTTCACTCTTAACTCTTAACTAATAAGGTATACTATCATCGCTTTTTCAATAATGCGGCAAACATGGTATCTGATTTCCTATCGTATCCTTTAAGCAATTCTATTTTTACCGTGTCGAGCTGAAAATTTTCTTTTAGAAAATCAACCATCCCTTCGTTTTCTTCTTTAAAAACAGAACAGGTGATATACAGTAAATACCCATCCTCTTCCAGTTGCGGTATAACATTACTTACAATCTTTTTCTGCAATGCCGCGTATTCACTGATCTTCTCTTTTGAAAAAAAATATAATTGCTCCGGCGTTCGCGACCAGGTTCCACTGCCACTGCAGGGCGCATCGCAAATAATGATTTTGAATTTTGAATTTTGAATTTTGAATTTTTCTTTAGTCAGATCATACACAAACGAATCATACGATTGTATGCCAGCTCTTTCAAAACGTTTTTTTAGGTTCTGTATGATAGATGGGCGAATATCTGAAACGGTTAATTGTATATCCGGTAAGGTATCATACGCCAGTATCGATTTACCTCCACTCGCGGCACAGCAATCCCACACCGTCATAACGGATGATTCACTATTCACTACTGACGACAAAAATTCTGTAACTCTTTGTGAACTATAATCCTGTACAACCACTTCCCTGTCTATATCTAATACAGTATCTATCTTACTGGCATTGGGTAATACCAGGCAGCTTTCAGATAATGGGTTAAATGTAATTTGATGATCCCCCAACTTTTGCTGCACAGCAATTTTTTTGCCGGGTCTGATACGCAGGAAAAGATCCGGCTGCACCAGATGTGATATCATAAAGGCATCCCTGTCTATCGCATCGCTTACCTCACCTGACCACGGAAAAATAGCTGCTGTAGAAAAAGAAGCATGCTGAGTTCTCACAAAATCAATTCGTTCACAAAGTTTATCGCTCCAGTTGTGTTCCCATTCTTCGGTGTACAATAGGTTCCAGTCGCCAAGAGCATCATTACAGAGAAACAGGGCAATCTTTACTCTCTCTTCTGTGGCCAGTTCCTGTACAGCATGGCCAAGGCGATAATATGCATAACAAAGATGGGCGATACATTTCCTGTCCCTGGACCCATGCTTCTTATGCTGTGCAAAATATTTTTTCAGGAAATACACCAGTGGAACTGCACCATCATACTGACGGATTAGTAAAACAGCGGTATTAAAATAAGATTGAAAACGCATACCCCTATCCCCCTGAAGTAGGAACTATTTATTGAAAAGAAAAACCTGTTACAAATGCAACAGGTTCAAATATAAAGTTTTTTAACGCCCGCATAAGGGTCACGGGGTTACATTTCGAGTAATGTTTTTACAGGGTCCTTACCCATCAATAATAATTCAGGATTCTCGAGTAACTCTTTTACACGTACCAGAAAACTTACACTTTCCCTTCCGTCAATGATGCGGTGATCATAGCTTAATGCCAGGTACATCATGGAACGGATAACCACCTGGCCGTTAATGGCCATGGGTCTTTCCTGTATCTTATGCATACCCAGTATGGCGCTCTGCGGAATATTAATGATGGGTGTACTCATTAAACTTCCGAATACACCACCGTTGGTAATGGTAAAAGTTCCACCCTGCAAGTCTTCCGCTGTTAATTTACTATCTCTTGCTTTGCCTGCCAGTTCCACCACTTTCTTTTCAATATCGGCCATACCCAGACTCTCTACATTACGCATTACAGGAACCGTTAAACCCCTTGGTGTGCTTACCGCAATGCTAATGTCTGCATAATCATGGTATACTACCTGGTCCCCATCAATGTAGGCATTCACGGTGGGCCATTCGCTTAATGCGATAGCACATGCTTTAGCAAAGAAACTCATAAAACCAAGATTTACCCCATGCGTTTCTTTGAATTTATCTTTATACAGTTTACGCACTTCCATAATGCGTGTCATGTCCACTTCATTAAAAGTGGTAAGCATGGCAGTTGTATTTTTTGATTCAACCAATCGCCTGCTAATCGTTTTGCGCAGGTTGCTCATTTTTTCCTGCCGCACATTACGGGTAAATAAGGCTGACCCTGCAAATGCTTTTTTGCCGGGGTTGGCTAAAGCCTCCAACACATCATGCTTCATGATTTTTCCACCGGCGCCGGATGCTTTAATATCTGACGGATCTACTTTTTTATCAGCAATGATGGCAGAGGCTACGGGCGTTGCTTTAATTTCACTGGCAACTTCGGGAGTTTGGAGTTTGGGGTTTGGAGTTTGGGTTTGAGGAGCATCCGCAGGCTTCGCACCTTGTACTGCCTCCTTCGCAATTTGCACTTCTTCTTTCGCACCTGCTTCAGGCTTTACAGCTGTTTCATCTATCTGCGCCAACACATCCCCAATATGTAAAGTATCTCCTTCTTTTGCCTGTAGTTTTAAGGAACCTGCTTTTTCAGCATTCACTTCAAAAGTGGCTTTTTCACTTTCGAGTTCGGCGATCACTTCATCACGCTCTACCCAATCGCCTTCTTTTTTTGTCCACTTTAATAAAGTCACTTCATTTATAGACTCGCCTACGCTGGGAACTTTTATCTCGATCATAAAAAATTATTTCTGTTTATATTTTACCCACGTCCCTAATTAATTTCTCATTAAATATTAAAGGCCGTTTCAATAATCTCGGTCTGTTCCTGAACATGCACTTTATGATAGCCACTGGCTGTTGAAGCACTTGCATTTCTGCTGATAACGCCAAAATTGATGTTTTTAAGGTTCATCTGCAAAAAGCCTGCAGCGCCCATATTTAAAGGTTCTTCCTGTACCCAGAACCAGGTTGCTTTATTATATTTTCTGTGCAGTACATCCAGTTGTTTCATTGGGAGTGGATAAATCTGTTCAAGGCGAACGATAGCAATATCCTTCCTGTTTTCCTTCTGCTGTTTGTCGGCCATTTCAAAATAAAGTTTACCACTGCACAATAATACTTTTTTCACCTGGGCTCCGTCATCAACATAATGATCATCGATCAGTTCTTTAAAACCTCCTTTGGTAAATTCGCTGACATGACTAAAAGTTACCGGGTTACGAAGATTGGCTTTGGGTGAAAAATTAATTAAGGGTTTACGGAAACTCCAGGTTAACTGTCGCCTGAATGCATGAAACAGATTGGCCGCTGTGGTTATATTGGTAACTACAAGATTCAGTTCGGCACACAATTGTAAGAAACGTTCCATTCGCGCGCTGCTATGTTCTGGACCCTGGCCCTCATACCCATGTGGCAGCAACATAACCACACCATTTTGCCGTTGCCATTTCTGTTCTCCTGCGGCGATGAACTGGTCGATCATCGTTTGCGCACCATTTCCAAAATCGCCAAACTGTGCTTCCCATATTACGAGTGAATTGGGATTGGCCATAGCGTATCCATATTCAAAACCCAATACACCGTATTCACTGAGCAAAGAATTATAAATGCGAAACTTCTCCTGCTTATCCTGAAAATGATTTAACCGGTTATAGCCTTTATTAGTATTCTCATCGCGAAGGATTGCATGACGGTGACTGAATGTACCGCGCTGCACATCCTGGCCGCTCATACGCACAATATTTCCTTCCACCAGAATGGATCCATAGGCCATTAATTCGGCAGTGGCCCAGTCAATTTTCTGTTCTGTTTCCAGCAGCTTTACTTTATCCTGCAAAAGCTTTTCTACTTTTTTCAAAGGTTGAAATTCTGTGGGCCATTGCATGAGGGCGCTGAATAATCTTCTCACGTCTTCTTCGCCTATGGCTGTGGATGGGGATGAATCAAAATCTTCTGCCGTGGCCCTCCGCAAACTTTTCCATACCAGTTCGGGTTGCTGGTATTTATAGGGTAATGGATTTTGTTTTACTTCATCCAAACGCTCCTGCAGATCGGCCCAGAATTTTTTCTCCATATCCTTGGCTAACTGCTGCGCATCGGCTTCACCATTTTCTATCAGATATTGTGTATAGATCTCTCTTGGATTCTGGTGCTTTTCAATCAGCGCATACAATTGCGGCTGTGTATATTTTGGATCATCTCCTTCATTGTGGCCGTGACGGCGGTAACAAACCATATCAATAAAAATATCGCTGTTAAATTCCTGCCGGTAACGGGTGGCCAGTTCTGCACATTTTACGGTGGCTTCCGCATCATCTCCATTTACATGCAGTACAGGCGCCTGTATCATTGCTGCGCCGGAGGTACAGTAATCAGAACTTCTTGCATCATCAAAATCAGTGGTAAATCCAATCTGGTTATTAATCACAAAATGAATGGTACCACCTGTATAATATCCGCGCAGGTTACTCATCTGCATCACTTCATATACAATACCCTGTCCGGCTACTGACGCATCTCCGTGAATCAATATGGGCAATATTTTATCAAAATCACTTTGGTACAATACATCAGCCTTGGCCCTTGCAAAACCTACTACCACCGGATCTACGGCTTCGAGGTGTGAAGGATTGGGCATCAGTTTCAAATGCATGGTCTTATCATCTGCTGTCTGCACTTCACTGCCATAACCCATATGGTATTTTACATCCCCACTACCCATTGTCTGGTCAACTACAGCGGTTCCTTCAAACTCGCTGAAAATCTGTTCATAGGTTTTCCCCATGATATTGGCGAGTATATTTAACCGGCCACGGTGAGCCATACCAATTACTACTTCGTGTACATCATTGTTTGCAGCAATATTAATGATCGCATCCAGCGCTGCAATAGTGGTTTCCCCACCTTCCAGTGAAAATCTTTTCTGACCCACATATTTGGTATGCAGAAACTTTTCAAACATTACACCCTGGTTTAGTTTTTCCAGGATGCGTTTTTTCTGTTTAAGACTGGCTGGAATGGAAAAATTCTTTTCCATCTCGGTTGTTAGCCAGTCAATCTTTTTCTGGTCACTGATATATTTGAATTCAATACCTACATGCCCCGCATAGGTTTTTTCGAGGTGGGCCAGGATATTACGCAAGCTGGTTGCGCCAAGACCAATCAGGTTTCCAGCCTGATAAATGGTATCCATATCAGCATCTGACAAGCCAAAAAAAGATAAGCCAAGATTAGCGCCCCGATCTTTGCGGGTGCGTATAGGATTTGTTTTTGACAATAAATGACCCTTATTCCGATAGCCTAAAATAAGCCGGTAAACCCTTATTTCTTTCATCCAGTCAATTCCGGAAGCCGTAGTGGCTGTATCCTGTCCATTGGCCGTAGGCAAACCATTGGATACCGCGAAATCAAACCCTTCAAAGAATTTTTTCAGATCCTGGTCAACGCTGGCAGGATTTTTTACAAATTCAGTATATAAGCTTTCAATGTAAGCAGGGTGAGAATTGGTGATGTACGAAAAGTCCTTCATTTGGCTAAATTGTACTGCTTTTTGGGTAAATGGTTGGCAAATATCGGTCTTTGGGGGCAGAAACTAAGGCAAAACTGTGGAAAGTCAGAAACTACGAAATAGTGAAAACCCAACAGAACATAAGGGTGTTTTAAGCTAAAGAAACCTTTGAGACTTCTCCAACCAGCGCTTTCGGTGTTTTGTTGATAATTTTTCACTTTAAATTTCTATCTTTCGTTTCCAGCCCTTACCTTTGCCGTCCTGAAAAAAACAGAACATGGCAAATCATTCAGCTACCAAGAAAGATGTAAGACAAGCTACCAAGCGTCGCGACCGTAACCGTTACTATGGCAAAACCACCCGTAACGCTATCCGTGAACTCAAGGCCGGCACTGATAAAAAAGCTTATGAAGAGAAGTTACCTGATGTGGTTTCTATGATTGATAAGCTGGCAAAACGTGGTATCATCCATAAAAATAAAGCCGCTAACCTGAAAAGAAAACTGACTAAAAAAGCTAACGCCGCAGCGTAAACGATATTATCTTATTTTATGAGAGCCAGCCTTTTTAGGTTGGCTTTTTTGTGCGTATGCTGCTCAACCGCTCCATGTAATTCCTCTTTTACATTTCCATAAACTGCCCTGATAAAACTACCGGAAAGCTATTTATTTGATATAATACCCAAAACCCGGTTTTGTATAGATCAATTTATGGTCAAATGGTTTATCAATTTTATTTCGCAGGAAACTGATGTATACTTCAATGCTATTGGTACCTGTTGTAAAATGCATATCCCAAACTTTTTCCAGGATCTCCTGTTTGGAAACTATTCTATTCGTGTTCCTGGCCAGTAATACAAGCAATGTAAATTCTTTAGCAGTGAGGTTGATATTGACACCGTTTCGTACTACCGTTTTATTCAGGAAGTCAATAGTCATATTACCTAATGTGATTATCTCTGATTCAGAAGATACTTCTGAACGTTTCAGAAATACTTTTATGCGTGCAAACAACTCAACGAAATGAAAGGGCTTAACAAGATAGTCATCCGCGCCACTATTAAACGCCAGCATTTTATCCTCAATTTCGCCTACCGCGCTAAGTATGATGATCGGAATCTTTTTATTAAGCTCCCTGAACTCCCTGCATAACAGAAATCCGTTTCCATTGGGCAGGTTACTATTTAATAAAACAAGCGAGTAGTGGTATTCGGCAAACATTTTGCGGGCTTCCGGTCCCTCAATAGCCATATCTGTCTTATATCCATTTCGGATTAACTCGTCCAATATAAACTGTCCTGATTTTATTTCATCTTCCACCCATAAAATGCGGTATTGGTTACCATTTTGCAGCATATATCTTCATTTGTGAAACACTAAAAAAAGGAGTCGCTTTTTTTTAATAAATTGCTTATTCCATCTTCTTCACTTCACCACTACCGGCTATATGCTGTTTAACAGTTGCTGCACCTTTATAATAAACAGAACCAACACCAGCAATAGAAATATCAAGATTTACATCGGCAAATATTTTTACATTACCACTACCGGCAATTTTTACTTTGGCATTTTCTGCTTTTAGCTCATCAGCCTTGTAATCACCAACACCACTGATATGAATGGTTTCATTTTTTGTTTCACCCTTTAATAGCATGCTTCCACTTCCAGCAATTTCAGCAGAAATATCAGGCGCATTCACATCCAATTGTATATCACCGCTACCGGCAATTTTCAGTACCATTTTATTGCCTCCTGTAAATTGGCCCTTGCCAATAACATTTCCACTACCGGCAAGCTGTACCTGCTCCAGTTTATTGGTAGTGATATATATTTTGATAGCATGTTGCGTAGAAAAGTTCACATGCGCTTTGGATTTGATTACTAAAAATCCATCTTCTTCCTGGGTAAGGATATAAGGGATAATATTTTCATCCGCTTCCACTTTTACCGAAGTAACAGGACCCGGTGTAATCTCTATATTATAACTCCCCGCCAGTTTGATCTTTTCGGCCCGGGTAATATTCCGGTTCTCTGAACCCAGGTTGCCATTGCCTTTTATCATTTTATATCCCATCCAGCGACAGGAAGAAAATACCAGTAACAGCATGGCTGAGAAAAACAGAATATGTTTCATCGCGTAGTTTTGGAATTGAAAGTTAACAAAAGGAATTTTAAATAAGAACCTTTATTACAATTTTCTTACCCACCCTTCCCGATATAATCTCAATGAAAATTTCTGCTACCTTCGCAGGAATGACAGAAAAAATACTTATTCTCGATTTTGGAAGCCAGTTTACCCAGTTGATCGCAAGGGCTGTAAGAGAAGCAAATGTGTTTTGCGAGATTATTCCATTCCAGAAATCATTTACCATAGACAATTCGCTGAAAGGCATCATCCTCA
>JBBRHM010000082.1:0-16444 GCA_038222655.1 Chitinophagales bacterium
GATTGTGGGCCGTTGAAGAAAAGCCATTAGGGCCGGCCCAGGAATAAGTAAATGGTGATGTTCCGTTTGGGGTTACTGTAAAAGCGAGGGTATTACCAGCGCAAACCGGGCTGTTACTGCTAACAGTAAGTGTTAGGTAAAACAAATCAGCTTTGCCGATTGAAGCAGCAAAATGAACATTGCTTTTCCCCGCATCAGCGTTAATAGCTAATGACAGAAGTAGCAACATTAACAGATATGTATACCTGTTCTTGGTTTTCATGGATATTGGATATTGGACCCATCAGCTAAGAAATCTCTTGCTAAGAGTTCTCTCGGATAATGGATACTTAAATTTAGTGTTAAAGTTTCCCTTTAAAAACACTTTCCACAAAACTCAGTGTAAACAACTGATTTGGGAGGGTTATTCAACTGTGTTTCTTGTCCCCTTTTATTGCTTTCTTTGTAGTGTATAACCTATTAAACATTTCTATGTGGTATAAAACGGGAAGATTCATCTTACATAACCGATTATTTCTATTGATTGCACTTTTTATCATCACCCTATTCATGGGATGGAAAGGATCTACGGTTCAGCTGAGTTACGATTTTACCAGGGCCGTACCCACTGATAATCCTAAATACATCGATTACCAGGCGTTCTTACAAAAATTTGGCGCAGATAATAATACCATGGTTATCGGTATGGCTTCCGATAAATTTTATACGACGGATTTTTTTAATGCAGCAGGTGAGTTACATCAACGTTTAAAAAAAATAAACGGCGTAACAGAGATACTTAGTATTCCGGAAGCCTTGAATCTCAAAAAAGATTCTGTCAGTCACCGCTTAGCGCCTGTTAAAATATTCAGCTATCCCTATTCTTCACAAGCAGCACTTGATAGTTCAAAAAATATTTTTGAGAGCCTGCCCTTTTACCGCGGAATATTATATAATCCTGTTTCGCATAGCTACCTGATGGGTGTAAGTGTAAATAAAGACACCATCAACAGCAAGAGCCGCACGCGTCTCATCAATGCTATCATGCAGGAAGTTGCCGCATTCGAAAAAACAGTAAATACAAAAATTTATAACAGCGGCTTGCCCTTCATCCGCACCACCATCAGTAACCGTCTTAAAAACGAAATGAACTGGTTTCTCATTGGTTCCCTTTTATTATCGGCCATTACTTTGTTGCTTTTTTTTCGCTCCTTCAGCGCCATGCTTATGAGTCTCTTTGTAGTAGGTATTGGCGTTATATGGAGTTTGGGAACGATCGTTTTATTAGGCTATAAAATAACTTTGCTAACGGCACTGATACCACCACTGGTTGTGGTAATAGGCATACCCAACTGTATTTATTTTTTAAACAAATACCACACTGCTTTCCGTGAAACAAATCATAAGCAGGAAGCCTTGATTACCATGGTAGGACGCATGGGCATTGTAACCCTGTTCTGTAATATTGCAGCTGCCATTGGGTTTGCAGTATTTGCTTTTACACGAAGCGACCTCTTAAAAGAATTTGGCGCTGTAGCAGGTATCAACATCATGGCTTTATTTGTTATCTCACTCATATTCATTCCATCCGTACTGAGTTATTTACCGCCGCCCAAAATAAAACATACCCGTTATCTTGATAATAAATTCCTCGAAAAGATTTTAGTAAACATAGAACGATGGGCCTTTCATCATGCTAAATGGGTATATGGAGTTACCGTAGTAATTACCATACTTGCAGTTATGGGTATCTTCCGGATAAAGAGTGAAGGATTTATTGTAGATGATCTTCCCAGAAACGATAAAATTTATACCGACCTCAAATGGTTCGAACAGAATTTTGGCGGCGTAATGCCTTTGGAAATTATTGTAGATACCAAAAAGAAAAAAGGAATATTCCGTAGCAAATCCATTGTAAAAATTGAGGAGCTCTCTGCTTATATAGCGGCCAATCCTGCTACAGCAAGACCGCTTTCTTTTGTTGAAGGATTGAAATTTGCCAAGCAGGCATATTTTGATGGAGACAGTATCAGTTATCAGGTTCCCTATGAAGGCGACCTTGTATTTATGGCCCCGTACCTGCAGTCAAAACAGGATAGCAGTTCTGCCAGAAAAGGATTTGTGAAACTGATGAGCAATTTTATGGATAGTACCCAACAGATGGCGAGAATAAGTGTGAATATGAAAGATGTGGGAAGCGCCAGACTGCCATTGCTATTGAAAGATTTTGAACAGAAAGCCAGTCAAATATTTGATACAGTCTCTTACAGGGTAACTTTTACCGGCAGCAGCATCAGTTTTCTGGAAGGATCCAGTTTTATTATTGCAGGATTAAAAGAAAGTATTTTCTGGGCCTTCCTGCTAATTACGCTTTGCATGTTTTACCTGTTCCGCTCGGTTCGCATACTTGTTTGCTCATTAATTCCTAACCTCGTACCCCTGGTTATAACGGCAGGGGTGATGGGTTGGGTAGGGATTGCTTTAAAACCTTCCACCGTACTGGTATTCAGTGTGGCACTGGGTATTGTTATTGATGTAACCATACGCTTTCTTGTTAATTACCGCCAGGAACTTCCCAATAACAACCAACAGGTAAGCCAAACACTGGTGCAAACCATCCGCCATACCGGCATCAGTATTATCTATACATCCCTTGTATTGATTGCGGGATTTATCATTTTTTGCTGGAGCGATTTTGGTGGAACCAAAGCCCTGGGCTGGCTCACTTCACTTACCCTGGTGGTGGGTACACTTACCAACCTGGTATTGCTTCCTGTATTAATCCTAAGTACTTCCGTCAGGAAGAAAGCAGTGTAAATTTTTATATATAGTTAATTAGTAATATTTTTCAAGGCCTCAACCCCTGAAAGTGACTGATATATAATAATTTGTTTAGGTGCATAACCAATTATTATAAAAAAATGCAGCTAAAAGCAACAATAAGATGTCAAAGCATGTTATTGTTATGGTTTCATTAACTATTTTGCACCCCCTACAAATCAAAAACTGAATTATGAGAAAATTTGTCACAGTATTACTGTGCGTGATATTTGCATTATCACAATCAATGGCTCAAAACCGAACCGTTTCCGGTAAGGTGTTTGACGAAACAGGAAAAGCCCTGGAAGGGGCGTCTGTTTTTAGTAAAGGATCCAAAACAGCAGTTTTAACAAAAGCCGATGGCAGCTTCAGCTTGCAGGTTCCTGCAAATGTCAAAACGCTTGTTATTTCTTATGTAGGATCGGAGACACTGGAGTTGTCGCTCGACGCACAATCTAATTATACCGTTTCCTTACGGAAGAAAAACGATCCCCTTGAAGAAGTTGTGGTTACAGGGTATCAGGTAAGGAAGAAAAGAGACGAGGCAGGTGCTATTTCATCCATCAAGGCCGCCCAGATCGAAAACTTACCAAATCTTTCCATTGATAAGGCATTACAAGGTAAGGCAGCCGGTGTTTTGGTACAGTCCAGTAATGGCATACCCGGTGGCGCAGTAAATGTGCGTATCCGCGGACAGGGTTCCCTGCTGGCAGGTAATGATCCTTTATACATCATTGACGGAGTTCAGTTTAATACCAGGCTTGATGGTGGCTTTACACAAAGTAATCCGCTGGCATTTTTAAATCCCGACGATATAGAATCTATCGATATCCTGAAGGACGCAGCCAGTGCCGCCATCTATGGATCGAATGCCTCTAATGGAGTTGTAATCGTAACTACTAAAAAAGGTAAGGCAGGTAAAACCAAATTCAACCTTAATTATTATACAGGTATCTCCACGTTATTAAAAAAGCTGCAGGTGTCTGATGCACAGGAATATTTCCAGCTAAGGGCAGAAGCTTACGGCAATGCCAATAACCTTCCCTCGGATAACTTAGCAGTATTGCAAACGGTACTTAACGAATTACGTGTACCCCTGGCCGGTATCACAACCGTTGACCAGGCAAAAGCGGCAGCCGCAGCTTTAAAAACCTATGACTGGCAGGATGCAGCTTTCCGGAACGGAAAAATATCCAATTACGAATTGAGTGTAAGCGGTGGTAATGAAAAGACCACATTCCGTATTTCAGGTAACTATTCTCAGCAGGATGCGATTGTTACCAAAGCAGATTTTAAAAGAGCGGGTATTAAAGTCGACATTCAAAATAAAGCCACAGACCGCCTGACTTTTGGATCCAGTATCAGCTTAAGTACTTTTACACAAAATAATCCGTTTGCTACCAGCGGCTCCTTCCTGGGAAGCCCCGCATTTTCTGCATCCGGAATTATTCCCACCAACCCAATTTATAATGCCGATGGTAGTTATTATGGACTGCCTGGTCAACTCCCTGCCAACCTGGTAGGTGTCTTAAACCAGAATATCATCGCAGTTAACGATTTTAACAGCGGTTACCAGCGTACTAATCAGATAGTAGGCAATCTAACTGCTGACTACAAAATAGCCGATTGGTTAAGTTTCAGAACGCTTGTTGGTATGGACTATCGTTTGGTACAGGGTAAGAATGTAAGGGATGCAAGAACAGCAGATGGTTTTGCTAATAAAGGAAGTGTAACCGTGCAAAGTAACTGGAACACTAACGTAAATACTTTCCAGACACTGAACTTTAATAAGACATTCGGAACCAAACACAGATTTGACGGAGTAGCAGGATTTGAATACCGGCAGGAAAATAACGAACAGATCAACGCAAACGGAATTACTTTTCCAACCTACCAGTTTACTTCCTTGAATAATGCCGCTACGCCTAACTCTGTAGGGGAGTCTTATACAGGATTTAAGCGCAATGGCGTATTCGGAAAAATAAACTATGGATTTGACCGCAAATACCTGATAGCATTTACCCTTCGCCGTGATGGTTCCTCACGTTTTGGTGCCGATAACAGATACGGTACCTTTTGGGGCGTATCAGGCGCATGGAATATAGACCAGGAAGGCTTTCTGAAAAATGCCCGCAGTTCCGTACTCTCTTCTCTTAAATTAAGAGCGAGTTATGGCAGTACCGGAAATGACCAGATCGGAAACTTTGATGGGCTTGGTTTATATGGTGGCGGTGGTGTATATGTGGGTGGCGCGGGTATTGCATTTACCCAACTGGCTAATCCCAACTTAAAATGGGAAACCAATGTAACCACTAACCTGGGATTGGATTTCGGATTATTTAATAACCGAGTTACCGGTACTCTGGAAGTTTATTCCAAAGACACAAAGGACCTGTTACTAACCCAGCCTTTACAGACTTCAACAGGGTTTTCTAGTATTACGAGTAATATTGGTAAAGTGAATAACAAAGGAATCGAAGTAACCCTGGGCGCAGACATATTTAAATCCCGCAGACCAGGTGGATTTAACTGGAATATGAATTTCACTTTTGCTTATAATAAAAATGAGGTTAAAGAACTTTATGGCGGATTGCAAATATTGCCAAGCGATAATTCTGTGCAGGTGGGACAACCACTGGGTGTTTTATTTACTCAGAAGTTTGCAGGCGTAAATCCGGCTACCGGACGTTCTATGTGGTATGATACCTTAGGCAATCTGACTTATCAGGTTACTGCGAGGGACCGCAGAATTATCGGTGCTCAAAATTTACCAAAATTTCAGGGTGGATTACGCAATAGCCTTAGTTTCCGCAACATTACGTTAGAATGGTTCTTCCAATATGAATATGGCCGTTATGCATCTGATGGACAGGTCAATTTCCTTACTGAAAATATTGGCCGTATTAATGTTCTGGAAGAAGTATACAAAGCACGCTGGACAACACCCGGACAGATCACTTTCTTTCCGCGCTACAATGTGAATGGAACAGAATCCAAGAGCTCTGGCTCACAAACCGGAACGCGCAATTTTTTCAAGGCAGATTATATCCGTCTGAAAAATGTGTCCGTATATTATGACCTGTCTCCGTCGCTTGCCAAAAAAGCAGGACTAACCAATCTGCGTTTCTATGTTCAGGGAACCAATTTGTATACCAAAAGCGATTGGTTCAGTTATGATATTGAATTCGTAGGAACTGCTACAGGCATCATTCCACAAACTAAAAATTATACGGTTGGTCTCCAGCTTGGATTTTAATTACTAACCATTTTAAACGAACAGAAATGAATACTATCAGATATATTAATAAAACCGGAACTGCATTAGCTGTTTTGCTGGTATTGTTAACCGGATGCTCAAAACAACTTGAAACCAATCCCAGGCAATCCATCGATGCAAACGGAGCCCTGGGTTCGCGTGATGCGATCAACTCATCGATCACTTCTATTTATGCCAACTTAAAAGGAACCAATATTTATGGAAGAGATATGATTGCTTTACCGGAGGCTTTGGCCGACAATGGTTTTGCAACCAATAAATCGGGCCGCTTGCTGCCTGAAGCGCAGAATATCCTGAATGCACATTTTTCAACTGGCGTATGGACAAATGGGTATACTTCCATTAACCAGATAAACAATACGCTGGATGCTATTATAAAAGGATCTTTCAATCCTGCATTATCTGCTGCTGAAAGCGACAGATTGCTTGGACAGCTTTATTTCCTGCGTGCTTTATATTATTTTGATATTGTACGGGTATATGCCTACATACCGGGTGCTGTAGTAGCTTCTCAGGACAGAGGCGGCGTGCCGCTTCTGCTGAATGGCATTGCCACTTCTGGTGATGCGCTGGCATTTAAACCTTCCAGGTCTCCCCAGGCGGATGTATACAAGCAGATCATCACCGATTTAACTGCAGCTAATAGCAAATTACTTGTATCAAGTGTGTCTTCTACGGCTAATAAAGGCGCTGCTCAGGGCTTACTCGCAAGGGTTAACCTCTACATGCAAAATTATTCTGATGCCAAAAGATGGGCCGATTCGGTAATTTCCATTGCTGGAAATAAGCTAACTAATACCTCTAACTATGTTTCTGCTTTTCGCGTAACTGGAAATCCAGAATCGCTGTTCGAAGTTGCATATTTGAGTAATTCTGAAAATATCGGTGTAAATACTTCCATGCAAACTTCTTTTACCACACTGGTTACACCGGGTAACCAGGTTCAGACAGGTGGTTTTGGAGATCTTGTAGCAACGATTTCTTTACTGAATGATTTGGGAATAACCTTAACTGGGGGTAATACAACTCCGGTTTTTGCTTTGAACCATACCATTGCCAGCAGATCGAATGATGTTCGGAACCTTTTATTTGAACCGGGTACTGCCGGGCGCGGACCGATCAAAACAGAGTGTACAAAATATATTGGCAAGAACGGATTCATCAATCTTGACAATGCAATTGTAATGAGAATTGCTGAAGCGTATCTTATCCGTGCAGAAGCGCAGGCAACGCCAGGATCATCTGTGCTGAACCTTGTTAACGCTTTAGCGGATCTGAAAACGATTAAAGCAAACAGGTATACCGGCTATTCCGGGTCTGCTTTGGAAATCGCAGATAATGCTATGGGACAGTCAGCATTATTTGAAGAGATCATACGTCAGCGAAGAATTGAATTTGCTTTTGAAGGACACCGGTTTTTCGATCTGAAGCGGTTGGGTCGCGATCTTGTTAAATCACCCCATTACAATAATGTATCGTTTACTGATATCAGGATATTACCTGCTATACCACAGGGTGATGTTGACGGCAATGCTAACTTAAAACAAAATTTCGGCTACTAAAATTATCATACTATGAAAAAAATATTCACTTCAATAATCTGCTTGTCGCTGTTTGTGTTAACAGGATGTGTTAAGAATACCCTCACCACCTACGAGGACGCTGCAAAAGTAGAATGGGATGCATCCAGCTGGAATGCGAATGCGGTTGGGGTTACTTATCCGTTCTTAACGCGCATCCCTACACCGGGTGCTGCTACCCCCAGTTCGCAACCACTGATCACGCGCACTTCAGGTACAGTGCAGTTACGTGTTAACCTGGTTGGCCTACAACGTAAGACAGATTCTGAATTTACTTATTCTGTGTCTGCCTCTGAATCAACAGCGGTGGCCGGTAAACATTATACTTCATTGAGCGGTACCGGAACCATTCCAGCTAACAGCAGTTTTGGTTTTATCACGGTTCCTATTTTGAATCCCGGTGCTACATCGGGTACAGTAGACCTGGTGCTGCAGTTAACAGATAATGCCACTTATACAGCCAGCGTTAATTATGCAAAAGTGGGATTGCGGATAGCACAAAATTAATCGGATATTCATGCTTCTCATTAAAAAAGGATCCTGCACAACGCAGGATTCTTTTTTAATTTATTACTACCCGAGCAAATTTTTTATGAACGGTATTTGAAATCAAGCTTGAAATGTAGTATTCAGGCTTTTTTTATTAATTTTCCATTGCAATCAAAAAAACTGAATAATGAGAAAACTTTTCGCCATGTTGTGCGGGATTCTGGCACTTACACAAATAGCCGCCCAGACACGCTCTGTAAAAGGTAAAGTTACAGATGATAAAAATGCACCGGTATCCAGTGCTTCTGTTATTGTAAAAGGAACCACCATCGGAACTACTACCAGTAGTGATGGTAGTTTTTCCATTAATGTTCCGGCATCTGCCAAAACCCTGGTTATAACGTCACTCAATTTTTCTCCGCAGGAAATTGCCATCGGTAGTAAAACAGATGTATCTGTTAAACTCCAGGCCATTACACAAAACCTTGAGGAGGTGGTTGTAGTAGGGTATGGTACGCAAAAGAAAAAGAACCTGACAGCATCCGTTTCTAGCATTGGTGCGTCACAGGTAGAGAACAAACCTTTTGCTGCATTAGACCAAATGCTCCAGGGCGCTGCCCCCGGTTTACAGGCCACTTCCACTACGGGACAGCCCGGCGCTGTTACGGCAGTGCGTATCAGGGGTGTTGGTTCGTTTTCTTATGGAGGTTCGAGACCCTTGTATATTGTGGATGGTATCCAGATAAATGATGGCGACCTCTCTAATGGTAACAGCGGGGGATTCAGCATCAATCCCAGTACCAACGTACTGGCAAGCCTCAATTCTGACGATATTGAAGGGATCACTGTTCTTAAAGACGCAGCTGCCACTTCTATCTATGGATCACGTGGCGCTAACGGTGTAATTGTAATCACCACCAAAAGCGGTAAAGTAGGTAAAACACAATTCAGGTTCGATACTGAACTGGGAACAAACAATGTAATTCTGCCACCCGCGCCAGGTTTGCCATTGCGCTCGGGCGACTGGTTTAAATTATTACAGGAAGGGTTAACAAATTCCGGTGCCTCTCAATCTTCTATTACCAATACGCTTAACAGCTACGGTTTTGGGAACGGAGTGGATATTGACTGGTTCGGTCTGGTAACGAAACCCGGTACACAGCAGCAGTATAACCTGAACGCAAGTGGTGGTGATGCAAAAACAAAGTTCTATTTATCCGGTGGATATTTTAAGCAGGAAGGAACCTCTTTGGGAGCGGGTCTTGAAAGGGTAACCGGCAACATAAAAATTACACATACTGCCAACGATAAATTATCGTTTACCACAAAACTTACCCTCGGTAATGTAATCCAGAACTCCATACTTGCTTCTGATGGTCCGGGATCAGGCGGTGGATTTTTCGGAAACCCTGCTTATGTGTCTATGGTGCTGCGACCAACACAAAACCCATTTAATAAAGATGGCACGTATAATATATCTTCTAATAACCTGGGGTTCCCTGCTCACTATAATCCATTGTATGTTGCCGCTAATGATAAACGCTTCTTAAAAGCGTTTTCGGGTATTGGTAATGAAACGGTGGAATATAAAATTCTTCGCGATCTGAAGTTTTCAAGTAACATGGGGTTACAATATAATGTGAATGAAGAGTACCAGTATAATAACCCATTCCATGGTGATGGTTCTGGTTCATCCGGCGAAGGTGTTTCTATTTACACCCGTAATTTTTTGTGGGACTGGATCAATCAATTTGACTATCATATTGACCTGTCAAAAAGCAGGCGCTTTACGCTTGACCTGAAAGCAGGGTATGAATCCATAAAAAATAACCGTTACCAGCAGGTGGGTGATGTAACCGGTTTTCCTCCTAAAGTTGATCTGGTATACTCTACCAATGGTGCCACTTCTACCAATGGTAAAGCCACGGCAGCCGACTATACTTTCCAGGGCTATTTCAGCAACGCCAATTTCAGCCTGGATGATAAATATACTTTATACGGGAGTTTCAGAAGAGATGCTTCCTCAAGATTTGGTGTGAATAATCCATGGGGTAATTTCTGGTCAGTTGGTGCGGCATGGAGTGTGACAAATGAATCGTTCTTCAAAATCAAACCCATTTCCACTTTGCGTTTGCATGCCAGTTATGGTACCAATGGTAATGCCGAGATTGGCAACTATACATGGCGCCCTACCTATGGTTACGGAGCCAATTACAATGGTGTTTCCGGCGGTACATTTAACAATATCGGTAACATTGATCTTACCTGGGAAAAGAACAAACAGTTTGATATCGGTGCTAACATAGGATTATTCAATAACCGTATTAACGCAACCGTGGATTGGTACCGAAGAACCACAGATGGTGCATTGCTGAATCAGAATATATCACGCACAACTGGTTTTACAGGGTTCATTAATAATGTGGGTAGCCTGGAAAATAAAGGTCTTGAGGTTTCACTGAACGTGATACCCGTAAAGACAAAAGACTTTTCATGGGAAGTGAATTTTAACTATTCACACAATAAGAATAAGGTAACCAGCTTACCAGCGGGTGACCAGCTTAATGGCTCCTATATGCTGCGTGTTGGACAGCCTTTCTATTCTTTTTATACAAGGGGATGGGCAGGTGTTAATTCTGACGATGGTACGCCTCAGTGGTATACCGATAGTACCAGAACTACCAAGACCGGAAATTTTGCCTCAGCCAAACAATTTATTGTAGGTAAAACCGCTTCTCCAACAGATTTTGGTTCATTGGGTAACACTTTTACCTACAAAGGCTTTTCCGTTGGCTTTGACTTTTACTACAATTTCGGTAACTGGTTCCAGGAAGGATACTACCGCTTTTTTATGGATGGGTTTTCGCCAACCAGGGGTAAATACACGTATGTGTTAAACCGCTGGCAGCAAAAAGGAGATGTAACGGATGTGCCAAAATATGTATATGGCGCCAGTAACAGTTCTTACACAGGATCAGACAGGTTATTGTTTAAAGGCGATTATGTGCGTCTGAGAAATGTTCAAGTGGGCTACCGCTTAAACGATAAAATCGTTTTACAAAAACTGCATATTTCTGGTTTGTATTTCTACGTTAGGGGCACCAACCTGTGGACAAAAACGTATGCGGATAACCTGTTGAGTGATCCTGAGCAGGGTATTACCGGCGTAAATAACCAACAGGTATTGCCAAGCAAATCAACAACGGTAGGATTAAACATTACATTTTAACTGACCATACAAATTCATTTATATGAAAAATAATATTTTTTCAAAGTCCGGAATGTTTGCGCTTGTTGTGGTAGCAATAGGTGTTGGCAGCTGCGGCAAAAGTTTTATTGACCAGAAACCTTACAACGCCTCTGTGGTATCTGATGCCATCAAAAACGAGGCGGATATGAATACTGCCATCAATGGTATGTATGCTTCCATGCGCGCAACAGATTTTTATGGCCGTACCTATGCCGTAAAAGGCGACCTGATGGGCCCGGATTGTTTTCTATCATCACAGAATTCAGGAAGGTATACACAGTTTAATACCTATACCATCGCCAATACCGATGGATATGCAAGCGGCATCTGGCTGAATAGTTATGCATGTATTAAGAACGCAAATATTATCATTAACAGCGGACTGGCTATTACGAATGATAATATCAGTCAGTTGTTGTCAGAAGCATATGCAGCGAGGGCCATGGTTCATTTTGACCTGATAAGGAATTTTGCCAAGCCCTTTTCCGATAATCCTGAAGGTCCGGGTGTTCCCATCCTGTTAACTTTTGATCAGACAGGTAAGCCATCAAGATCAACTATAAAACAGGTCTATACACAGGTAATTGCTGACTTAACAAAAGCTATAAGCCTTGGAAAGTATAATGCAGGTGATGTGATGACTTTTTCATCAACCGGTCAATCCCGCTCAGTTAATTCTTCTTTTATTGGAAAATATGCCATCAAAGCTTTACTGGCAAGGGTATACCAAAATATGGGCGACTGGACAAATGCATTGTCTACCTCTCTGGATGTAATCAATAACAGTGGTTTTACACTGGTACCCAGTAATGGTGTGGTTTCTTACTGGAAAGGAACAGACCCTAGAACAGACAAAGTAGAAACCATGTTTGAAGTAACTTCTGATCAGAATAACAGTGTAGGCGATGGTCCCTTGTCTGCTATCTATGTATCAAAGCCCAATGGCGGAAGTTATGGTGATATTTTGGCTACCAAAGAAATGTATGACTCCTATACAGCAAGCGATACCCGTAAGTCGCTCATCAGTCCGCAGGCACGTTCCGGTCAAATCGGTATTGCGTATTATTGTTATAAATATCCACCCAATGATGGCAAAAGTTATGACGATGTAAAAATTCTCCGTTTGTCTGAACAATATCTTATCGCTGCAGAAGCGTATTACAATACAGGTGATGTGGTCAATGCAAATAAATATCTGAACCTTCTTGCGCAGAAAAGAGATCCTTCGGCATTATATGTTTCAGTTGGCAGCCAGGTGTTGGAAGATATCTTAACAGAAAGAAGGAAAGAGTTCCTGTATGAAGGGTATCGTTTCTTTGATATGTATCGCCTCAAAAGAAGTTTTATCAAACCACAAGCACAGGATGGTACCAATGCTATAGTGCAGACTATTACAGTAACAGCTTCCACACTGAATATGATTTTTCCAATTCCACAGGATGAGATCCTGGTAAATCCGAATATAACCCAGAATACAGGGTATTAAGCAAACAGGAATTTGATCTTACCAAAAGGGGCCATCAGTTTACTGATGGCCCCTTTTCAGTTTATTTCAGAACCTCTGTTAATTTCTTTTCCAGATCCTCGCCTCTCAAATCAGTAGCCACAATCTTTCCTTGCGGATCAACCAGTACATTGAAAGGTATTCCCTCAAAATGGTATAAGGAAACCATGCTGCTTTCCCACTGTTTCAGATCGCTTACATGTGTCCACGCTAACTTATCATCTTTGATGGCCTGAACCCAATCTGCTTTTTCTTTATCAAGTGATACGCCCAGAATAGTAAAATTTTTATCCTTGAATTTATTGTATGCGGCAACGACATTTGGATTTTCTTTCCTGCATGGTCCGCACCAGCTTGCCCAGAAATCTATCAGTACATATTTACCTTTTAAACTGCTTAGCAGAAAATTTTTACCATTTACATCCGGTAAACTTATCTCTGGTGCCTGCTGGTTAAGTAAGGGATACTTTGGCGCGGCAGGTTTCTGTACCGTTAATAAACTCTTGATCTTTGCCAGTCCGCTGTGTGCTTTAAACTTATCTGCTGAAGCATTTGCCAATACCAATACATCTTCCTGTGGCATAGTGCGCGATGCCATGCCCAATGCATAATATCTTGCCGCGGGACTGGGTGATTGATTAATAAAATCCGTCACCATTTTGTTCATTTGTTTTATCTGTTCCTCTCTTTGAAGTCTAACAGGCACTAAAGCGCTATCGGCTGCTTTCTGCTTTTGCAAAGTATCAATCCGCATAAATGTAAGATAGAGAGCAGAATCTTTTTTGCGGTAGTCTTCAAATAACACATGTAAATCTTTACTGGCAGGAGAGCCTTCCAACGTATAGTTCCTGTAATCATTAATGTCGAGGTTTAATTTAATATCCTTTGTGTCATTTACTAATAATACATCTGGTCCGTTTTCAATCACCAGCCTGTAAAGGCCCTCTTCTTTTGCGATCCCATGTAGCTCGAACGTGCCATTGGTTTTGAGGGAACCTGAATCCAGGATCACAGGTTGCTCACCGCCATAGGGCAGTTCCTGTAAAAAAACTTTTTGAGCAGGCGCGTGTTGAATTTTACCGCTTACTGTAAAGCTGCCGGATTTTTTTTCCTGACAGGCACTAATGGCAACTACTGCTGATAAAAGGATGATTATTTTTTTCATGGTGTTTGTTTACCCACTCCTTACCCCTCTCGTGAGCGGATGAATAATGGGTTATTGATTTAATTTTTTTTCAAGCAACTGTGTTACTATTTTAGGGTCTGCTTTTCCTTTGCTACGTTTTTTTACTTCTCCTACAAATAAACCTATGAGACCTTTTTTTCCTTTTTTATATTCTGTTACTTTATCTGGCATCGCTTCCAGTGCACCTGTTATCCATATTTCTAATTCATTAGTATCACTTACCTGGATCAGGTTCATATTTCCTGCTATCAATAACGGCGATTCATTTTTTTCCATCACCACAGGTAATATCTTAGAAGACGCAACAGAGAAGCTAACCTTACCGTCTTCCACTAATTTTATCAGGTCGGCAAGAATGGCCGGTTGAATAGTTACCGTATCAAATGAAGTGCCCTTTTCATTGATGTATTGACGCACAGGTCCCAATATCCAGTTGGCAGCTGCTTTATAATAGGTTGTAAATTCAATAACGGCTGTAAAATAATCTGCCGTTGCTTTTTCATCACATAATTGGCGGGCATCATATTCACTCAAACCATATTGTGACTGATATTTCGAGATCAGTTGATTGGGAAGGGCAGGAAGTTGCTGCTTAAGCTGGTTAATAAAATTATCCGTTAAATGAAAGGGTGCAAGGTCGGGATCTGGAAAATACCGGTAATCATTTGCCTCTTCTTTATCGCGGATGGCAAATGTTGTATCAGTAGACGCATCAAAGCTGCGGGTTTGCTGCTGCACTTTTCCGCCGCTTTCCACTAAGGTAATCATGCGTTCTATTTCGTACTCAATGGCTTTTTTGACATTGCGTATGGAGTTCAGATTTTTAACTTCTACTTTAGTGCCTAAGTTTGTTTCGCCTTTGAGGCGGATAGATACATTGGCATCACACCTAAGACTTCCTTCTTCCATATTGCCATCACACACCCCAAGCCATCTTACGAGCCTGCGAATTTCTGTTACATATTGCCAGGCTTCTTCGGCAGAGAACAGATCGGGTTCGGTAACAATCTCAACAAGTGCTGTACCGGCACGATTAAGGTCGATACAGGAAAAATGTTCATCCAGGTCATGGATGCTTTTGCCTGCATCTTCTTCCATATGTATCCTGTTTAGCTGCACTTTGCGTTCGCCGGAAGCTGTACGGATGTTGATATAGCCACCTTTGCAGATAGGCGTAGTGTGTTGCGATATCTGGTAGCCCTTGGGAAGGTCGGGATAAAAATAATTTTTACGGGCAAAATAATTGTCTTTCACAATTTCGCAATCACAGGCCAGGCCCGTTTTAATAGCGTATTCAATGGCTTTTTTATTGGTCTTGGGCAAAGTGCCGGGATGGCCCATGGTAATAGGACTGATATGCGTGTTGGGTGCAGCACCAAATGCGGTGCTGTCGCCGCAAAATAATTTGCTCCTGGTAGCCAGTTGTGCGTGGACTTCTAAACCGATAACGGCTTCATATTTTTCATTCAATTCCATACTGGCGCAAAAATAGCCTTAATCATAGATTTCTGAAATGATTTGTAGGATTGATAAGAAATACGGTTCAGAGCGAAAGGATTTTGTTAAGTTCTGCAGAAGTAACAGTAAGTAAACCAACAGGAGGAAGCCTTCTGGTTAGTTCTTTCCAGTTCTTATCTTTTGTAAAAATGTTTTTAAGCATGGGCAGGGCTTTGCTTACCTGTTTGTTATTGGCTAAAGTAATGGCTGTCCAATACTGCATTTCCAAATTGGCGGGAAAGAGTTTCATGGCTGCCTTGTATTCGTTCATAGCCAATTCCATATTATTCTTTTCTACAGCCAGATCACCGCTGTTCATATGTTCATAGGCGAGGTGAACTGTGTATAATCTTCTTAATTCTTTTAATGGTTGCGGTGCATCATCTACCCGCAGGTTAACAGAGGTATTGTTCCAGCTTTCAACTGTTGTTCCTGGCACCACTATCAGCGCTGCGGCCTGCATTCCGCGAATATCGCCACCTGCCTGCTGCGCTGCTTCCAGGGCCAATAATACCCTTTCGGCCAAAGGCTTGCCGTTACTTTTTTCAAATGCTTTTACCATGTATTCACAAACCTGGTCGCCAAGCATCATATTACTCTGCACGCTAAACTGGTTGCCTTTAATATGTTTGGCTACCTGTATGCAATTTTTTCCTGTGTGTGTGGCTATATTTCCCTTGTTATCAACGATAGCCACTTGTCTTACTTCTCTGCCAGGGTCGACGCTGGTTAAACTGTCCATCGTCTGTTGTGGGGTGTATCCTTTTTTTAAGAGTGCGAGTGCTTTTGGCCCATAGGATTTATCAACAAAAGATTGTGTGGCCACTGCGCCTACACCCGCTTCTGCCCATGGTACAGAAGT
>JBBRHM010000083.1:0-16082 GCA_038222655.1 Chitinophagales bacterium
ATACGTCGTCATATTTATTCTTAAGGTCAATATAATTTGGAGAAGAGCCAACGTTTTCAGCACTGTCCCGACCATGAGCAACTTTGTTGCGATTGTCCACAAGCTCGTCAAAAATGGTAATTATTCTTCCTGGTATAGTGAATAATGGCATGCCTAATGTCTTTGTAAGTTGATTAAATGTCTTACCCCAAATATTCTGAATGTATTTGGATATCAGGGTTTCATCGAAAGTGGCTATGTCAGTGCTATCTATTTGAATAAACATGTCTGCAGATTTATCAAGGAAATATTTTGAATTGCAATCTCTGACTCCTTGAAGGTTTGCATGAAGGCTAATTGTATGGAATTTGTTTTCAAAGTGAGTATAAAATATATTCTTTGATTTAATTAATGTCAATGTATCCACTACTAATTTATTTACAGCAAATTCAATACTAGAATAAATATGGACATAAAAGAGTCCCTTTAGAATTTTGTATTCATTGGGTGGTGTTGCTGGTGGAGTTATCGAGTCTTCAATTGATTTTATATGATTCAGAAAAGTATTGACTTCAATAAATCTCCCATTAATGTTTGAGCGTAAAGTTCTATATGGCATCCGCTAAATAATTTTTTACATAATTGATACGTTCATTCAGTTTTGCCTTTGAATTGGTAGCTCCTGTTGTAAATTTTTTTAGCTCTACGTTGTTCAGGAGGTGTTGAAGTTTTTCAGTTGTAATTAGGCCTACGTTATCCTGAGCAATCGTGTCAGCTACACCAATAGTTATTGCCTCGAATAAAATCAATGGAGTTATGTTAGTCCTATTACCTCTCACAATACCATTTGGAAGCAAGGTATCAACGATTCTAAAAGTTTGTGCGAACAGTTCTCGTAATGCTGTTTTATTTGTAAACGTCTTGGTCTTTTTTTTCATAAAGTCATTTAAAAACTCTTTCACACTATGAACAAATAAATCTCTGTCTTCATAATATGCAAAATATTTTAAAACAAGTTCTTCTCTACTACCGGTCCTCTCTGCGTTTTCTGTCATTTTTACACATGAGTTGAAAAATTTATTTGTGCTACACTCTACAATAAAATCTTTAAACTCACCTAAATAAACACAATTCCTAATTTCCTGTGGGTGAAGAACAACTCCACCAGTATTTAAGCGTTCGAATAAGTCATAGCGTACTGAGAGGTCACTCTTGTCGTTTAAAACCGTAACTCTGAGAGGTCGAGTCAAAAATGTTAATTGCACGGACTTTGGTAGTTCTTCAAAAAAGAATCCATTCATAGAATCTACCTTTTCTAACTCATTTAATTTTAGTTTCTTTCCTTTTGAATTTGTTTTTTTGATTAGTTGTTCATCGCCGAGAAAATTGACAACTGTGGTCAACCTTTGAAGTCCATCAATTACTTCCCAAGTTGAGTCAAGATTAGTTGCCATAAATAAATTCGGAACAGGTATTCCCAAAAATATGGATTCAATTAGCTGCGATTGTCTAACATCATCCCAAATAAAGTGTCTCTGATATTCAGGTTGCAATTCAATCTGATTTTCTGAAATCATATCAAATAACTGTCTCACAGTGATGTCGTAATTGTCAAAAGATACTGTCCGTCTATTTTGGTCTAATTGTTCTTGTATTGACATATAATTTTGTTAGTCGATGTTGCACTGATAAAGTGTCTATAACTTCTCTGGCGTTAGGCAGTTGGGGAAATGCCGACTGTTAGCTAGGAACTGTTGCTGAATGAAGTTACAAAAGTTGATGATATGAACAAATGATCAATAAGCATTCCGTCAAACTGAAACAAAAGCTCGGATTTGCACCTGTTGCTTTTCAGTCTGAAAATATGACATTGAGATTTTCATTGCCTGTAAGATTTCGATGGCGTGACGGCATTTGTTAAAAACTTGAGGCAAAAATATCGGTGCTACGCGAGGATTGGCAAAATGGAATGAGTAAAATATATTGAGATTGAGACAAAATAACACCATTCAGCACCAAGAAAAAAGTTTTAGAGATAGACTTGGATTTTCACCAGTTGTTGGATACATACCATGTTCCTATTAGCCTTTTCTTATCACAATTTAAACAAACCCAATAATACCTATAGCGGGTACGTGAGCTGCCAACAACTAACATTTCGTCTAATTCTCTGATTACTGACCACGTTGTATAAGATTTATTACAATCACAATGTCCTTGCGTGGTGTTACCAGTTTGGGGTGGCTGAATATTGTCCATAACAAATATTTAAATCGTTGAACTGATAATCTAACAACATTTTCAATGTTCCTATCCTCGCCAACTCGATCAATTTTAATCTTATTTCCTTTAGCATTTTGTAATTATAAATAATTAAAGACTGAAAATAACTGTTCACTTCAAAATTATACAATGGGCTTACTCCAAACGTCCAAAGCTTGGCGAAGGTTGGAGCAAATGCTCTTTCAATTTCTTGGCCACCCAAAGACTCGGTTAGCTAAAACCCAAATTACTGAAGCTTGGCCAGAAATCCAAAAGCTGAAAGGCGATAGTCATAAGCTCAACTTTTTGCCAATACTATTTCTGTTTGCAACGAAGCTGCCAATGTGTTAAGAGCGGGTCTCTTGATGGGGGAAGTACAGGAGAGAACCTTCACCATCAAACAGGTTGTATACTTCGTTGCTTTAAAAAGGAAGGTGGTGAAGGATGCAAAAATTGCGTCTGTAAAAGTCGAAAGTATAATGAAGCGGCTGTGAGGTCTTTATAATTGTTACCGATGCAAAAGAAACAATGCAAGTTAAAGTTTCGATAGAGTTGACATTCGCTACAAGTTGCCAGGAGTATTAGTTGCGACAGGGATTAAGCCGCTGGACTGTAGGCTTGTTTTAAAGAAATTCTAAACAGTTTTTTTAAATACGGTTCAAAATGTATAACGGTAAACCCGGCGGTACACCCGGATAATAAAAAAGCCCCAGAATATCCGCCGTAGGGGGTTTCTGAGGCTTTTAGTTGCTGTAGGGGGAGGGATCGAACCTCCACGAGGCAGTTAGCTGCAGTACAAAGTTCGGTGGTCGACCCCGGTCACTCAAATATTGCTACTCAAGTGGCTCTATGCTGCGTTTGTCCTGTTATCCTCACCCCCGAGACAAGAGGGCATGTCTGCCAAAAATTTCATCACCCCACAGTATATAAGAACAGTTGTCTTTAATGACAAGACAAAACTATACTTATTTTCCTGTTTATTGTAAGTATTTCAATAAATATTTGTATAATATAGAAAATAAACAATAAATTTAACTTATTATTGAATAATATTTAAAAAATCTGCTAAAATGTCTGCTAAATTGAATCTTGACAAATTGGATTTCCAGATTATACAGGAAATGATGGAGGATGCAGAAATATCTTACGCCGACCTGGGAAAGAAACTATTTGTTTCCGGGGGAACCATTCATGTCCGCATCAAAAAATTAGAAGAACTAAAAGTAGTGAAAGGTAAACGATTATCCGTGGATCTTAAATCTTTGGGTTACGATGTCATTGCTTTTATAGGAGTATACCTTGAAAAAAGCTCTTTATATGATTCAGTTGCTAAAGAGCTTAAAAAAATACCCCAGATCGTGCGGTTAAACTATACAACAGGTAATTACAGCATGTTTGCTGAGATCGTTTGCAAAGATATCCAGGAACTGCGTTTTGTATTGCATGATGAATTACAGAAGATAAAAGGTATTGAGCGCACCGAAACCTTTATTTCACTGGAAGAAAGCCTTGACCGTAATGTAGTGGTGGCGCCCCAATCCTGATGGCAATTAAATTGTATTTTCACTGCCTATGCAAACCTCTTTTAACCTGGTGAACACAAGCGCTGTCCTGCAAAAACAGTGGAAGACCCTGCTGGCTTTTACATTGGTTACTACACTGGCAGCTGCGCTAACCGTTAACCTTGTACCCAAATATTTTCGATCTTCTGCAACCATTGTTTCTGCTAATCCGGCACTGGCTGATAAAGCCCGGCTATTCAATAATAATATACAGGGACTGTATTCTTATTTTGGATCGGGTGATGACCTTGATCGTATTTCCGGTATTGCTGATATGGATACCACGTACAAAAAATTAGTGGATGAATTTTCTTTAATTTCTTATTACAAACTTGATGGCGATAGTTTACCCTTGCTGAGGCGCAAAGCAGTACTTCGTTTACGAAAGGACCTTGGTTTTCAGAAAACCGAACAGGGACAGTTGAAAATTATTGCCTGGACAAAGGACAGTCAATTGTCTGCCAATTTGGTAAACCGTACGGTTGCCATTATTAAAGAAATTGAAAACGGAATCTGGCAGCAGAATTACGATCAATCTCAGGTAAAATTAAATGCTTCCATTGCTGATATGGAACACAGGTATCAAACTCTCAGCGACAGTGTTACTATAATCAAGGGCGGCAGGCATGAATTAGCAATTACGCAAATGCAGACTTTACTGGAACAGTTAAAACAATACAGAAAATCTGCAGATGAATTTGCACTCGCCAAAGAAACGAATCCTGCTGTATTATATGTAATGGAGGCAGGCGTACCTGCAGTGAAAGCAGAAAGACCCGATAAAATAAATATTATCATCGCAGCGATGATTGCAGGCTTTGTATTCAGTAGTATCCTGATATTAGTGAATGACAGAAACCGTATAGCCTGATATGCTAACGGCAGCAAAGCTATATCCGTACCGGTTGTATGTATCCTATTGTATTTTTTTGGTAAGTGGGATAAGTGCTATTGTAATGCAGGAGCCTTTTCTGTTATTGATTCCTTTTCTATGGATGTTACTTCCTCCTGTTTTTAAGTATATCACTACCCGGACAGAACAATTATACTGGCTATTGTTCATTCTCTTGCCGTTATCCACAGAATTAAATATTACCCCGCAACTGGGTTTAGACTTTCCTGATGAATTACTTTTGCTTTTGCTTACGGGTATCTGTTTCTTGAAATTGATTCACCAGCCCAAATGGTTTCCTTATGCTTTATCGAAGCATCCGTTATGTATGTTGCTGGTGATTTATATGCTGTGGATATTATTGAGCTGTATCTATGCAGAGGAACCCATTTTGTCTTTCAAATATTTGCTCGCTAAAATTTGGTATATCGTTCCTTTCGTGCTGTTGCCACAAAGGGTTTTACATACACCATTGCGTATACAAAAAATGGCACTCTGTTTATTGATACCCATGTTGTTTGTGGTTATACAAACATTGTTGCGGCATTCATTGCATACATTTTCATTTGAAACTGTTAAGTATATACTCTTTCCTTTTTTCCGCAATCATGTTAATTATTCTTCCATGCTGGTTTGTCTTTTGCCTGTTGGCTGGTGTGTGTGGATTTTAACGCCCGCAGAAAATGATAAAAGAAAATGGTTACTGTACGGATTATATATAGGCCTGGCAGGTTTATTGTTTTCTTATTCGCGTGGTGCCTGGATCGCTTTACTGGCGGGAATTGCAGGCGCATGGATCCTACGCAAAAAAATGACAGGTCTCCTTATTGTCACCGCAGTGTTGGGTATTCTTATTTCTACGGCATGGCTGGTAACAGATAAAAATTATATGCGGTTTGCACCCGATCATGATCATACCGTTTTTCATACAGATTTTGGTGAGCATATACGTGCCACCGTAAACATGAAAGATATTTCAACGGCAGAAAGATTTTACCGATGGATAGCCGGTATACGAATGCTGGCTGATAAACCAGCTACCGGTTTTGGTCCAAACTCCTTTTATCTTCATTACAGGCCCTATACAGTCAGCCGTTTTGAAACATGGGTAAGTGATAACTCTGAACATTCAACCGTACACAATTATTTTATTTTAACGGCTCTTGAGCTGGGTATTGTTGGATTAGTATTATTCTGTGTATTGTATTTTGGTATGCTGCTGCATGCACAAAAATTATATCACCGTTTACAAAGCAGGTTTTACCGGATGGTTGCATTAACTACCGGTATTGTTCTGATTATGCTGGGCGTTATTAATTGTATGAGTGATATGATCGAGACAGACAAGATTGGAAGTTTATTCTGGCTCTGTTTGGGAATGATCGTTTTGCTTGAAACGAAAAGTAAGGAAGAGAGGAGTGTAATTGCGTAGAAAACATCTTAGCGAGGTCTTGCGTGATCAGGGCGTAAAAAAATTTGTGATAAAACAAAAGGACGACTAGCCTTGAGGCACAGGCTGCTTCGTTCCTCGCAGTGACGGGGGTACCTCTTTCAATTAAATGAGTTTATCTGCTTCCTATAATTTACTTCTCACATTTAGCGCATCTCTTAAACCGTTTCCTAACAAATTGAATGCGAGTACCAGTAGCATGATGGCAATGCCGGGTGCAAGAGCGAGCATAGGGTTATGGGTGATGATGAAATTATAATTTTCCTTGATCATCAATCCCCAGCTGGGTTGCGGGGGTTGTACACCTACGCCAAGAAAACTTAAGCCTGCTTCAATAACAATGGCGGATGCAAAATTACTGGCAGCGATAACCATTACCGGTCCAAGAATATTGGGAAGTATATGGTGGAAAATGATGCGCACATGAGAATACCCAAGCGCTCTGGTGGCTTCAATATATTCCAATTCGCGCACTGCCAGAACCTGTCCTCTCACCAACCTTGCCACATTAACCCACATGGTAAGTCCAACTGCAATAAATACCTGCCAGAAGCCTTTACCCAATGCGAGTGTGATAGCGAATACCAATAATAAAGTTGGAATACTCCAGATAACATTAATAAACCACATGATCAGTTCATCTATCCATCCCCTGAAATAACCGGCGATGGCACCGAGTAAGATACCAATGGTTAATGAAATCAATACCGCTATCAATCCTACACTTAAACTTACGCGCACGCCAATAATCAGGCGGCTCAGAATATCTCTTCCAAATTTATCTGTGCCCAGGTGATAACTGGTTTGCACAACCGGAGGATTGCCTGCTAAAAGTAGTGCCACTGATTTTCTTTCTGTAATACCCTCATCAATATATTTCTGGTATACAATACTATCTCCCTGCAGGCTGTAGGCTGTAACGGGAATGTATTGAAAGCTGTCTTCTGTTCCGTCAAGTAATCTTTTTACAATGCCGGTATGACTAATGATCTTATCTCTTTTTATCCTTAATAAAAAAATGGTGAACCCTGGTTGCTTACTCCCGATTTCAGGAATCATACGGTTGGCATTGGGAGAAGAGTCTGGTGAAATAAAATATCCCGAGAGTGTAAGCAGCAAACTCAGTACGATCAGTATCAAACCAAAGGCAGCGCCCTTGTTTTTGAGTAATCGTTTAAGAAAAGGGGATCCCGGGTTGTTATTCTGCACAATAGAAAATTAAGAAATAATGCGTTTACCGAAAAGAAGAGTCTTTTTACCGAAATCAATGTTAACAAAATAAACCTGCGCCAATTAGTAGTGTCACTAACTAATCATCAATATCCTCCATCCTAAACTAACCTTATGAAACGGATCTTCTCATTTTTTGTTTCGCTTATTGCCCTCATTCCTCTAATCGTTTACGCATGGTGGCCCGAAACAGACGAAATTAAATAACTCCCTTCTATTGCACTTTTCTTCCTTTCCACTGGTAAGTACCGAACTTGCCTAACCAACCCGCAATAACCGTGTAGGTAATATGTAAAGGTTGCATTAGCGGGAACCATAATAGTGAACCAGCCTGTTTAAAAAACCACGCAACAGGTATCATAAAACTTAATTCGATTAGTGTTTTAGCTATTACCAGACATAGGAAAAAGCAGAATGCATTTTCTATAAACGGGCTCACCAACAGTAACAACAGCAACGCGAGGTTTACTGCATATACGAGAGATAGTACCCAAAAAATACTTTTATCGCGATACTTATCAGCCTTGCTTGCCCAGCGTATACGTTGGTTAAAAAAACTTTTCCAGTCCGGCATGGGGGGAGTTGTTACAATGGCTTCCTCACAAAACAGGTATCCCATTTGCGCAGGATATTTTTCTTTGATTTTATGCATAAGCAGCATATCATCACCACTGGCTAATTGATCAATGTTTGTAAACTGGCCCACGTTATAAAAAACATCTTTACGGTAAGCAATATTGGCACCGTTACACATGCTGTGATAACCTGCCGATACGGATGCCGCAGTAATGCCCTGGAGGCTGATAAAATCCAGTAACTGGAACACTGATAGAAAAGAAGTATCATTCGTAAACATTACCGGCGCTGCAACAAACACAGGGTCTTTTTCAAAGATAAATGCATTGATTGCTTTGAGCCAGTGAACAGACACATGGCAATCTGCATCCGTAGTCACAATCCAGTTTCCTTTACTTTGACCAATGGCAATCTCAATAGCTTTTTTCTTGTATGCATTCAGTTCTTTTCCCTGCAGATGGTCAGCGAGGTTGATCAGTTGCAGGTTGGCATGCTGCTGCTGCATCTCCCGAATAATGTTTTCTGTCTGATCTGTTGAATGATCATTAATTACGATCACTTCAAATAATTCGGAAGGATATTGCTGTTGCAGTACAGACGAAAGGCATTGCTGGATGCCGGTTTCCTCATTTCTTGCGGGTATGATAACTGAAAAAAAATTACCTGCTGCAATGGAAGGATCTATCCTGAACAATGGCAACTGTAAGTACCATTTGCGGTACAATAATATAAGCAGGCCATACCCAGTAAGTAAAATGATAATAATTATAATGCCTGTGAGATACATAGAAACAAAGAAAGTTAATAATGGGAAGGATGCGTAAAAAATTTCAATAAGAGAGTCACGGAGAAAAGAGATAAACAAGAATGCAGGAAACGTATTTTCCGGATTCTTTTCTTTTGTCCTTCTTTTCGTGAATTACCCTCTTATCATTTCCGAAATTAAAGCAACATATTTTTTCTGCAGCAACTGGTGACCGGCTTCTATTTCGGTTACCTGCACCAATCCTGAGGTTTGCCTGCTGAAAGTAAACCCATGCTTTGATAAGATAACCCGGTCATATTTCCCGAATAACAGGTATATCCTTGTCTGCTGGCGTAAAATAATTTTTTTCACTGCTGCCGTATCCGGCCTGAATTTGCGCATGGTGGTCCAGCGGCGGTATAGGATAGATCGCTGTCCGGCATCATCGAGATAATAATGCATGAATTTCAGCAAATTTTTTTTGAACACTCCCAGTTTCGCTGCCATATCTATCAATCCTAATAATCCCACCGGCTGGTGCATACAATAGGCGAACAGCCTGTTGCCAATACGGGTTTCTGTAGATAGCCACTGCCATTTATTTTTATGCAATCCGTCTGGAGCTACCAGTACCAGTTTGTTAATCTGTTCCGGGATCACCTGTAATAACTGCAAAGCCACCCGGCCACCCATACTATAACCCAGCAGGTGCATGTATTGATTTTCTGGTTTAATCAGGTTGATGATTGTGATAAGGTCTGTGGGTTCGAATAATAGCCCATCCTCCCAAACCGTTTTTCCATGAAAAGGAAAATCAATGGCAATAAGGGTAAACATATCTCCCAATGGTTCCTCGAATATTCTAAAAGATTCCCCTTCTTCCCCGTAGCCATGGAAGCAGAATACCCATTTGGGACCCTGTCCAAATTTGTAATAATGAATGTTTGAATGGCGGTAAGGGATAAAATGCGTTTCCAAAAGCTATTTGTAAATTTTAGGCCTTTATTCTTGGTGGTATCAAAGAAACGAACTTATTTTGAAATTAGTTGCATAACTAACTATATGTCAAACAACCAATTTAGAAGAGGAGAACTATATAGCGTTATCAACGGCATGGCATCCACAGCGGTGGCCAGACGGTTGCAGAAAAATTTCAGGCAGGCAGGACTTGAAATCACCATTGAACAGTGGAGTGTATTGTACCATTTATGGAAAGAAGATTGTTTAAGTCAGCAGGAGCTTTGTACCCGTACATTCCGCGATAAACCAAGTATCACCCGATTAATTGATAATCTGGAAAAACAAAAACTTGTAAAAAGAATGCCTTCAAAATCTGATCGGCGCATTAACCTGGTATGTTTAACGGATACGGCCAAAGAGCTGCAGGAAAAAACCATTGACCTCGCTAATCAAACCATGAATGAAGCGTTGGTTGGCGTAGACAGGGAAGAAATAGAAACAGTGAAGCAGGTATTTCAGAAAGTGTATGATAATTTGACGTGAGGGAGGAATAGGGAGTATTAAATAGGGAAATGGCAAGTAACTTATCAATGAATAAACTAATAAACCCATAAAAACTTCTTACCATGGAAGCTACAAAACAAGCCACAGCGCTGCAGGGCGGCGAATGGCTGATTAAAGAAAGTAACCCATACGACACATTTATTCCCGAAGAGTTCAACGAAGAGCAAACGATGGTAATGGATATGTGCGCACAGTTTCTTGATACAGAAATATTGCCCATCATTGAGCGCATAGATAAAATGGAACCAGGGTTGATGCCTTCTTTATTAGAAAAAGCAGGAGCGCAGGGTTTGTTGTCCACTTCTTTCCCCGAACAATATGGCGGATTGGGAAAGGACTTTATTACTTCTACCATAGTGAATGAAGGATTGGGTGGCGGGTATTCTTTTTCAGTGGCCGTAGCGGCCCATACTGGTATCGGATCATTACCCATCCTCTATTTTGGAACAGAAATGCTGAAGCAAAAGTATATTCCTAAATTAGCCAGCGGCGAATGGAAGGGTGCCTATGGTTTAACTGAGCCGAACAGCGGTAGCGATGCGTTAGGGGCCAAAACAACCGCAACGCTTACAGACGATGGTAAGTACTATCTGCTCAATGGCCAGAAATGCTGGATCACCAATGGCGGTTTTGCAGATGTGTATACTGTTTTTGCAAAAGTTGATGGAGATAAATTTACCGGCTTCGTGGTAGAACGCGGGTTTGAAGGATTTACGCAGGGCCCGGAAGAACATAAAATGGGGATCAAAGGCTCTTCCACTGTGCAACTATATTTCCAGGATTGTAAGGTGCCGGCAGAAAATGTATTGGGTGAGATTGGTAAAGGGCACCTCATCGCTTTCAATATCCTGAATATTGGCCGTTTGAAATTATGTGCCGCTGCATTGGGTGGATCTAAAAGAGCAGCCACTACCTCTATTCAATATGCCAAGACAAGAGAACAGTTTAAATTACCCATCGCGAAATTTGGTGCGATAAGACATAAAATGGCCGAGATGGCCATTCGCATGTGGGTTTGTGAAAGTGCGTTATTCCGTTCTGCCAAATGGGTAGACAATAAAGAACATGAATTACTGAATAGCGGGAAATCCTTTGCTGAAGCGCTTTTGGGGGCAGCAGAAGAATACGCCATTGAATGTTCCATACTAAAAGTGTATGGCAGTGAAGTGTTAGATTTTGTGGTGGATGAAGGCGTACAGATACATGGTGGTAATGGGTTTAGTGATGAATACCTGATTTCAAAAGCGTATCGTGATAGCCGGATTAACCGGATCTATGAAGGTACCAACGAGATAAACCGGCTTCTTACGGTTGATATGATGTTGAAACGTGCCATGAAAGGTAAGCTTGATCTTATGGGCCCTGCCATGGCAGTACAGAAAGAGTTGATGAGCATACCTGATTTTGGTGGAGAAGAAGAAGGCGCATTTGCTAAAGAGCGCAAATACATTGCTAATTTTAAGAAAGCCATATTAATGGTAGCGGGGGCTGCGGTGCAGAAACTGATGATGCAGCTGGATAAAGAACAGGAGATACTGATGAATATTGCCGATATGGCCATAGATGTATATAATGCAGAAAGCGCCCTTTTGCGCGTTATGAAACTCACGGATACCAAAGGTGAAACGGCCGTGAGCCTGCAGGCAGATATCATGCGCACCTACCTCTATGATGCCGCGGACCGCATTAATAAAGCGGGTAAAGATGCCCTGAACAGTTTTTCAGAAGGGGACGAATTGCGTATGATGCATATAGGCTTGAAGCGCTTTACCAAAGTAGAGCCATTTAATACGAAAGACGCCCGGAGAAGAATTTCTGATAAATTAGTGGCTGATAACGGGTATTATTTCTAAAAAAAGATGAAAAAAAATCTTAACTTCCTGAAAGATTTTTAATATTTGGTTTTTGTTTTACGGTTGCTTGCTAAAACAAGGCCTCATTGCTCTCAAATGCAATGAGGTTTTTTTATGCTATTGCGGATAACTTTTGCCGGTAGAGCCTTTACTATCGCTGTTATATTTTTATCTTCATCTGATGAATATTCCCTTTATTATTTGGATACTGCTGATGGCCATGCAAACTTCGGCACAAAACACAGTGCCGCATTCTATACTGGCCCGGTCATATGGTAAACTTCCTTCCATTTCTTATGGGCTTGGCGAAGACAGGCTTGGCGGCGCCAAAATGGGATATATTGATACGAATGTCATTTTCCATGTGATAGATTCGACCAAAGAAATGTACAGTGTACAACTGTCTAAATACCACACCGCCTTTATTGAGAAAGCCTACCTGAAATTTGACAGTCTTCCCAAAGAGAAACCGTATTATATCACCAATTCATTTAGCGCCAAAGGAGATTCTGCTTTTGATTACGTAGGCATCAGTATGGAAGAAAAGCTCCCGTATAAAACCTATATGGAGATCAATCCTTCGAAGATCATTCTCGAAATTTTCGGGGTGCAGAGTAATACGAACTGGATCACCCAGCTGCAATCCCTGAAAGAAATAAAAAATGTATATTATAACCAGGTTGAAGATGACGTACTGCGCGTAACTATTGAATTACAGCACCGGCAACACTGGGGCTATAGTGTTGGCTATAAGGGAAAAAATTTAATTGTACGGGTAAGAAGACAACCGCAGAAACTGGATATTACCAAACTAACTATCGCTATTGATGCCGGTCATGGCGGAACCAATCTGGGTGCTGACGGAATAAGAACCAAGGCACAAGAAAAAACCTATACGCTGCTATTTGCCAAAGCACTTGAAAAATACCTTAAGAAAAAAGGAGTAAAGAAAGTGATCATGACACGTAACACGGATACAAGTTTCGATAATAAAGACAGGATACTATTTCTGCAGCAGCAGAATCCTGACATGCTTATCAGCCTGCATTTAAATTCAAGCAACAATACACAGGTAAAAGGTGTAAGTACGTATTATAAACATATAGGGTTCCGTCCATTAACCACTGCTATCTTAAGCCGTATGCAGGAGCTGAGGCTCGACGAATTTGGTAATATTGGTAGTTTTAATTTTGTTTTGAATGGCCCAACCGATTTTCCGAATAGCCTGGTGGAGATTGCCTTCTTAAGTAATGAAGATGATGAAAGACGGATCATTAAACCGCAGTTTCAGGAAGATGTTGCCAGGAAATTGTATATGGGTATCATGGATTGGTTGAAAGCGGTTAAATAATCTTTTGATCTATGCAGCCGCAGGTTCGCAGATAAATTCTGATTACCCCGCGAATCTGTGGCTACAATTTACTATGCTGATCTTGGCTATTTATCAATGCTTAATATAACGCTCAAAAAATTCCATCGTACGTAACATCTGGTCAATCCGCTGCCGGTTGTTTCCAGTTCTGGTGAGTTCATGCGTGCCACCGGGATGACGAACATATTCCACCGGTCTTCCCAAAACCTTTAAACTTTTGTATAACATCTCACCCTGTATCACGCCGGTTCTCAGGTCGTTCTCCCCGTGAAAAATAAGGTAGGGTGTATATATATTTTGTACATAATTGATGGGAGATTCTCTTTGTATAATGGCTTTAGTGGCAGTTTCCCAGGGATAGCCGCCAAAATAATTAGGCACCAGCCGCCATGCATTTCCTTCACCAAAAAATGTTCCCAGATCATATACCCCACGTTGTGAACAGGCCGCTTTGAAACGCTGGTCGTGACTGATGATCCATGCCACCAAATAACCTGCATATGAACCTCCGGTTACTGCCAAGCGCGCGGTATCAATAAAACCTTCGGTTACTGCTTTATCCAATGCAGTTAAAACATCTGATGTTGGCCCTGTTCCCCAGTCATTAATATTGGCGCGTAAAAAATCTGCACCATAGCCACCCGAACCACGGGGGTTGCTGTATACAACCACATAACCCTTTGCAGCATAATATTGAAATTCGTGCCACATGGAACTTTCACCCGGTCCCCACATGGCTGATGGACCTCCATGAATATCTAAAATGGCAGGATATTTTTTACCGGCTTCATAATTAGCGGGCTTCATTACCCAATACTCTACTGTCATTCCTTTTTCATTAACAAAACTCTTTTTCTCCGGGTAGCTCAGTTGTTTATTTTTTACCCAATCGTAATTAATACTGCTGATACGTACTGCATTTTTACCTGCGGCATCTGAAGTATATATGTCGAACGGATCTGTTACTTCTGTTTTTACATATACCAGTTTATTATTCCGGATATCAAAACTGCTGATACCTGAATTAACATCCGATAAAGTTTCTACCTGTTTTGTGTTTACATCAACCCTATATAAAGGCGCACCGCCATTGCTTTGTGCGAGTAGGTACAGATATTTTTCATCCTTGCTCCAGGTAAAATTTCCCTTGTTCCTGTCGAGGGTAATGGTGATGGCATCTTTGAAACTGCCGTTAACAGGCATGATGGCCAGGACAGGTATATCTACAAAAGAGGTAGTGCCATACTGAAAAGCCAGCCATTTACCGGATGGAGAAAGTTTGGCGCTGTTGAATGATTTTCCTTCCTCACCCAATAATTTTTTCAGGTTATTTCCATTGGCATCTGCAATAAATATTTCGCTTTCCAGTGACCGGTCAGGATGTTGGGTTGAATCAATATCACCGGTTATGATCAGTTGTTTACCATCAGGCGTAAATTCAGCGGTATTGTAACGGTAAAATCCATGGGTTACGGCAACTGGCTGTGCACCCGCTTCCGCATTGACCATAAAAAAATGGTTGAAGGATAATTCAGACGTGGTGGTAGATTCTTCCTGGAAATTAAGTTTGGTAATAACTTTGGCTTTTTTATCATTCGCATTATTATCAAGATATGCCCGGATCTCCTCTAAATTTCCATCAGGATCTGGCCGGGCTGTATTGGTTTGCAATTGTGTATTCTTATCAAATCCCGGTTTTTCATAAGGCCAGTGGGGAATTTCTTTTTTTGGATTGAGAGCAGTATCCTTCAGTAATTCTTTCAGCGTAATGGATGATGAAAAAAGTAACTGTTTACCGTCAATGCTCCATTTAGGTAAAGCTGCACCGTATTTAAATTTGGTTACCTGTATGGGTTCACCGCCGTCGAAAGACAGAATAAAAATTTGTGGTTTGCCTTCAACAGTTCTCACAAAAGCGAGTTGATTACCATTGGGACTCCATGCAGGTTGTGAAGCGGGTTCCCTGGTTAATTGCTTAGGTGCTGAAGAACCATCTGTTGGAACTATATATACCTGGTTGGCATATTTGTATTCCCATTTGGTATCTCCATCGGGTTCAATATTATTTACCACAAAAGCCGCTTTGCTGCCGTCCGGACTAATGGTAACGCCACTGAGCTGTTTTATTTTCAGCATATCGGTCACTTTTATCAGCCTGTCGTTGTTCTGGGCAAATAAGATCCGGAAAGAAAAAAGTGCTGATACCAGTAGTATTTTTTTCATAGCTGTTGATTTGGGGCATTAAAATACAAAGAATGGATGAATGACTCGATTTCTAAATGTCCTCATTGGGATCTTTGCACAAATTTACTGTGCCTTGGATACAAGGAATTATAAGAATAGGATCACCATAACCAATCCTAAAGCTATAAATAAGTGAACCACTCTTTTGTACTTTTGCATCCTAAAAATTACTATATGAACCCACTCGTGCAGGAATTTAATGAATACCGGGAAAAGATGAATGAAGTGATCCTCAGCAAGAATAACCTGGTCATGAAACGTCTTTGGAACCTTGACACCAATACCTACGAAGAAGGTGCCCTTGATAAAAAAACAAAAGAAATGCTGGGTCTGGTTGCCAGCATGGTGCTTCGTTGTGATGACTGTATCCGGTATCATCTCGGAAAAAGTCAT
>JBBRHM010000084.1:0-15825 GCA_038222655.1 Chitinophagales bacterium
AAACATTCAGTTTTTATGGCGTAAATCTTACCGAACAACAATATACTTCCACCACCGGACTTCGTACCAAAGAGTTTGTGCAATGGTGGTTTGCCCATTATAATATTGGTAGTGAAGAATTTGCCCGGGCAGAAAAAAAAATCGTACAGCTTGTGCTGGATAAGATAGAACGTAAAGGAAAAATTCTGCCCGGTGTGCCCTATATATTCGACTTCTTTTCGAAAAAAAACTTTAAAATAGGCCTGGCAACTTCTTCCCCACCGGCTTTGATTGAACTGGTGGTGGGCATGGCGGGTATACAAAATTATTTACACGCCACTTCCTCTGCCGAGGACCTCGTGTACGGAAAACCACATCCGCAGGTATATCTCAACTGTGCAGAAGCATTGCATATAAAGCCCGTGGAATGTATTTGTTTTGAAGACTCTTTCAACGGTTTAATTTCTGCTAAAGCTGCACGGATGCAATGCGTGATCGTTCCGCACCATTCACAGGCAAAAGATGAAAGATGGGGCGCGGCAGATCTCAAACTTTCTTCCCTGCAGAATTTTGGTGAGCTGCATTTTAACCTGTTCAACTCCTGATACTGTAAGCTGAAAAATCAATCTGATCCTTCTACTAACAAAAAGGTCCCGCGATAAACGCGGGACCTTTTAATCTTATGTCAATCAGTGAAATCTGAGAGTATTATTTACGCAGATTTGGATGTGGAGCAGGTACAAATGTTGGACCATCTTCCATAGTTCCCTGAAGATCTACGGTATTCACATCGCCATCCTGACCATACTGGAACAGTAACCTGCTTTCAGAAATACCTTGTTTTTCAGCAAGATATTTGATTACGGCATTCACTCTTTCCCAGCTCAACTGCTGTGCAGCTTTGCTGGATGCACCATAACCAATTACTTTCACTTTACAGTTTGGATTGGCTTTGATAGTAGCCGCAGCACTAGCCAATACTGATTCAGCAGCTTTGGTTAATTTAGAATTTCCTTTAAACTGTACGCTTGGTAAGTTACCAACAGTGCAGGAGGAAGGAGTGGCTACGGGTCTGCTCGCCATCATATCCCTTATTTCTTTGCAACAAGCTGGTTCAGGACAAGTACCTACGCCATCACTGTTAACAGGGAAACATTTCAGAAGTGTGAGTATTTCTTTATCACGGCAATCTGGAACACCATCACCATCTGTATCTTTAGACACACCATGTGTATCAACAGGACATCCTCTTGGGGTATTTGGCTCAAGGTCAAACTGGTCTGTAACACCATCTCCATCTGCATCAGGTAAAACTACTTTAGGCAGTTTCATATGTCTTGGAACATTCAACTCGCTATAAACATAGTTGTTTGGATTAAGCCACCATAAAGGCTGCACATGTGTTGCTTTGTTGCCAAGATTAATGTTCAGGTGAGCAGAACCATAGCTCAACAGATCATTGGATCCTGTGTTAATTGCATCAAGATCACCACTGAATGCATTAATCAGTCTCTCTTCAATACCAATATTAATTCTGTCAGACAATTTGTAAGAAAATCCACCTCCATAAGTAAATGCATGGTTCAGCAGAAAGTTTTTAGGAGACTTTGAGCCAATATCATCTCTCTTTCTTCTTACAGGTGCATTGGTATAATTCTCTTTTGCTCCGCCTGTATTTGCCTGGCTTATCAGGGCATTTACTGCTTTCTGAATCTCATCTTCTTTACCATTATAATTAACAGTAGTAAAATTAAATGGTGTTGCACCATTACCACCTAAAGCTAAACGGGTATCCACATCAGAGTTCACCATAGCATAACCACCAAACAGGTATACATCCCATTTAGGATTTCCGCGGTAATGACTTAATGCATTTAAAGAAAACATTACATCAAATGTTCCTGACCAGCTAACGTTGCGGTAATTAGGAGTGAACGCTTTTAAAGACTGGTTAGGATTATTGGGCGTATATGCAGCATAATTGCCATAACCTGTAAAGCCACGGTAGCCATTGGTTGGACTGAGGTAGCCATCCACCTTATCAGTTGACCATAATTTGCTATCAATACCTTTCATTTTTTGGTACAGGATACCGCCTCGTAAGGAGACAACATGACCGATTGCTTTACGTAATGTAAGCGCACCGCCATATCCAAATCCATAGTTAAGCACATCACCGAAAACCTGTGCCTTACCAAAGGAAAGACCAAGTTCCCACATATTACGTGGCTTAGCAGGATAGATATAACGGTTGTTTTTAAACTCAGTATACTGAGCCATGTTGGCGGCGGCTACTTTTGAAGAATCAGACCAGTCCCAACCCCAGTCGGTTGTCATGGTTTGCGCATTAATTGATGTAGCCATCAATATGCAAATTGCAAATTGTAATAGTTTTTTAACGTACATAACAGTTAATTTAAATTTGATTTGATAATATGGATTTTTGTTTTTGCAGATGTTGTTTCATTTTGTTCAGTTTGAATTTGAAGATTCTTGTTTTGCTTTTTCCTTCATAGTTTCATTGGCATATATTGAAAATTCCACTCTGCGGTTAAGCGCCTTTCCGGCTTCTGTTTCATTGGAAGATTTTGGCTGTGATTCGCCATACCAGGCTGTTTTAATTCTGTCTTCCTTTAATCCTTTTAAAGAAAGGTAGTCCGAGACCTCTTTTGCCCTTTTCTCAGAAAGCCCTAAATTATAGTCAGTAGTTCCGGTATTATCTGTATGTCCCTCAACACGAACATAAGTATCAGGATACTTATTTAAAACATCGGTTAATTTTGCCAGGTTATCTCTAGACGCCATATTAAGGTTTGCGCTATTGGTAGCGAATAACACACCCGATTCAAAAGTTACATTGATGCCTTCTCCTACCCGCTTTACATCAGCACCGGGTATGTTTTGTATTTCCTTTGCCTGCTCATCCATTCTTCTACCAATAATACCTCCAGCAACTCCACCAACTGTAGCACCAATAATAGCACCCAATGCAGTATTATTTAAGGCTTTTCCCACACCTGCGCCAACTACGCCGCCTGCACCTGCTCCTATTAAAACACCTTTTTGTGTTTTATTCAGGCTTTTACAACTTCCAAAGGAAAAAGCTGCTATAAGAAGTATCCAGATTGTTTTTTGCATTATTTACACTTTAAAGAGTTTACCAGTTTGTTTTGTTAAAAAAACATGCCTTTTATAAATGGACTGTCTTGTAGAAAAAATTCCCCAGACCGTGGTCAAGTATGGGTATTTATCTAATTAATGCAGATGAAACCCCAATAACATTTACAATTTTGAATAACCTGCATTTCGGTAGGTACTTATTCAATTTATCCGTATAAGCAGAGAAGGTGTAAGCTTTCTGTTTCATATAGGGTTAAAAGGCAAAAATACATTAGAATTAACCATGTTAACACGCAAATGCATCCCTGCCACTACTTTCTCCTATAATTGAATTATTCGTATATCTTTGATTGAAGTAGTTCTCTATGGGTAAATTCTCCATTCTTATTGCGGAAGATGATGCTGATGACCGGTTTTTAATGCAAACAGCATTGGACGAAACACGATCTGAAGAAAAAATTAAATTTGTAGAAAACGGTATAGAATTGCTGAGTTACCTGGATGATTTAAAAGAAAGAAACGTGGAGGCAGAGTATCCAAAATTTATTCTACTGGATCTGAATATGCCTAGAATGGATGGAAGAGAGGCGCTAAAAAATCTGAAGTCAAACAATGCCTATAAAAAAATACCCGTTATCATCTTCAGTACCACTAAAAATGAATTGGAAGTAAAACGTTGTTATGATCTGGGGGCCAATACGTATATAGTGAAGCCGGTTAGTTTCGATTCATTGGTAAACACAATAGATCACATTTGTACCTATTGGTTTAAAACAGCTACACTACCGGGTTTTAGCTGATTTTGTTCTTCACAAAACGGGCAGCTTTATCAACCCAGGTAGCATTTTCGCCCACTTCGTGTGATAAAAAATTTTTAACAACAAAAGGAGTTACCAGCTTAATCATCCAGCCTGCATTTCGGAACAATACTTTTTTCAGCAGGAAATTTACCCCTATATCTATCCCCATATTCACTAGGGGATTGTGGCGGTCTTTGGTGGTGATCTTTTCAGTGAATTCCAGGATGTTTCCCAAAGGTTTAAGTTTTGTTTTGAAGTCTTCAAACTCAGTCTTTAGTTCAATCTCACGTTCATTGAGCAACAGCTTTAATCGCTGCTTTTCCGTCATTAATTCGGCGTATGTAGTGATATTACTCATGGATACTTTTGATAATTAAATCTTTCACAAACGGATAAAATATTTTTTTCCTTGTGACAAATAATATGAGAAAAAGAATCAGATAAAATAAAGCTACCAATAAAAATCCCAGTGCGTTACTACCCATCAATTCACCTAACCAGAATGAAGCCGCTATGCCCAGGAACATAATTACAAAAAAAGCTATAAATCCCGCTAACATGCTAAAAGAGGCCACTGCAGAGATATCTGCCGTTTTCTGATTGATATTTACGACTGCCAGCTTTATATAGGTTTCTATATAGTCTGAAGCCAATTCAGCAATATTGCGCTTATTGTCTGTATCCGAAATTTCCATATTGAAAGTTTGCGTAAAGGCGAACCTAACGGTTCGCCTTTGTTTAATTTAACAGGATTTATCCAATGCTCTCTTTCACACGCTCACCACGCTTGGTGACATCATTCATTAATCCATCTGCCTGCTTGGAAACAGTATTGGTTACTTCTTCAAATTTTTCTTTTCCATAAGTTACCAGTTCTCCTACCTGAGAAGCAAGATCACCTGCTTTCTCACCCAGCTTTTTTCTAAGTTCAGAACCTTTATCAGGGGCCATTAACATACCTACGGCAATACCTGCTGCGGCAGCTCCTATTAATGCGAGAATGATTTTACTTGAATTTTCCATAACACAATTTTTAAGTTTTAAAATATTTTCTTTTATCTTTAAAAAAACCATTCCGATTTACATATTCTTTATCCACGTTGTTTTAGAGGAAATTTTTCTACAATAACCTAAGCTTTTCTTCGTTGTTATATTGGCACAATATTATAACCTTTTATCAGATGAAACGTGTTTTAATTGTAGATGACGAGATAGATTTGTGTATGTTGATTAAAAACTACCTTAGTAAAAAAAATTACGAAGTATGTACTGCGCATACTTTAATGGAAGGTTACCGAAAACTCGATTCATTCACTCCCGATGTACTTTTGCTGGATAATAACCTACCCGATGGGATGGGTTGGAAAGAGGCAGAAAACATTCACCGGAAGTTTCCCAATATGCATATTACCCTTATCAGTGCCTACCAGACCCCCAAGGATTTTAAAAACGCTTTTAACATGGCCATCAATGTACTGGAGAAACCTATTTCTCTAAATGACATTGAAAAATATCTCTAATTACCTATTTCTTTTTGCTCTACCTCTTGCAGATTCCTAAAACCGCAGTTCTCCGTGCACCCCCTCTTCCAGTTTTTTTCCAGTAACTGCCGACACAGCAATTTTTAGCATATTTCCAACTTTAGAGTTTTCGGTATCCCAGTAATTGGCTTCATCTGCTTTAACCTTTATCAAGCACAGATCAGGATCCATAATTCCTTCGGGAAACCATGCCTTTACCAACGGGTTCCATTTGTCCTTTATATATTGCTGGTCATCAATAACCCCTGCCCTTCCATGAATATCTATAAAAATATTTTTACCCGGATGGGCAAACACTATCTGAACCTGATGATCAATTTCAATATCCTTTATTTTATTGGATTGCTTATTGGCAAAAAACCAAAGATTGCCCTCCTCATCTGTATCAGCAACTGCCATAGGCCTGGTTGCATGCTTGCCAGACTTGCCAGAGGTAATCAACATACAGGTTCCGGCATCGCCTATCAATTCTTTAAGCTTAGAGATGGCTTGCGCGCTTTGCAGATTTTTTTCCATTAGAGTTATTTATTTTTTTTATCCATTGCCAGCAGTGCAATACCAAATAATCCAATACCGATGCCGGCATATACCGGCCAGCCAATGGTTTTGTCTTCTTTTTTAAATACAGTGAGCGGACCAAGATCAATTATCTTCTTCTCTTTTGTAAATGAAAAAGAGGTGAATACACACATCAGGATACCAATAACGATTAGTCCAATCCCTAAATTCTTCATATAGCAGTGTTTGTATTAAAAAATATTATTGTCAGCAGGATTATCGGGCCATTCAGACTTGTCCATGTTTTTGTTTTTATGATAAATGATAATATCCTCCTTACACGTTATGCTAAGGATGTATGGATCATCATTAAAATATTATGCCTTTACAGAGACATGAAATTTCCCTACACTGATCTCCATATAGTCTCTGATAACAGTTGCTGCATTTAGTGAAACCCATTTACAGAAGGCTTCTTGGGGCAGCAGGTATAATTTTAAGAAATAATGGCAGCTTCCTATTGATAATAAATTGATAGCAAAAAATCGCAATTTTAGAAAATATGTAGAAATATTTCCCCTTGCATGATTTTATCTAAGAGGTATGAAGTTTTTATAAAAATATTTCAATAAAACCATGTAATGAAGACACCCACGTACCTTACTTCACTGCTTGAAGAGAGCGGAGAACAGGTAGATTTCTTTGCAAGATTTGTCCGAAATATTTTCAAGAATGGCTTTGAATGGAATGAATTTATTCGCCAGTGTTACGTGATCGGGTATAAATCGATTGGTATCGTTGTGCTTACCGGTTTTATACTGGGTTTCGTTCTAACACTTCAATCACTTCCTACCCTAAAAGAATTTGGCGCACAAAATTATGTACCCAGCATGGTTTCTATATCCATTATCAGGGAAATCGGGCCAGTTATCATCGGACTGATTTGTGCCGGTAAAATAGCCTCCAGTATAGGCGCCGAATTAGGCAGTATGAATGTTTCAGAACAGATAGATGCCATGGAAGTATCGGGTGCCAACCCTGTTCAGTACCTTATCGTTACACGCATCCTTGCCTGCACACTCATGGTTCCTATTCTTACTTTAATGGCTGATGCAGTAGCACTACTAGGTGGCTATTTTGGCACCAATCTTTCCGGTAATATGACTATGCATTTATATTATTCCAAGTCATTTGCAGCATTAGTGTTTTCTGACTTTTTCCCGGCTTTCATTAAAACAATACTTTTTGGTTTTGCCATCGGGTTTGTTGGATGTTACAAAGGATATCACTCCAATAAAGGAACGGAAAGTGTAGGTATAGCTGCCAATACAGCCGTTGTATCTGCTTCTATCTGGATTATTTTACTTGACGCTGTTGCTGTGCAGATCACCAATACATTTGTTTATAACTGATAAAGGAAAATGGAAAACATCATTGAGATAAAAGGGTTAAAAAAATCTTTCGGCAATTATGAAGTATTAAAGAACATTAATCTCACGGTTGCTAAAGGAGAGAATGTGGTAATACTAGGAAAATCCGGACAGGGGAAATCTGTTACCATCAAATGCATTGTTGGGATGATAACACCTGATGAAGGGGAATTGACCGTGTTAGGAAAAAATATTCACGAGATTAGTAAAGATGACCTGAAAGAGTTAAGAACCCGTATCGGTTTTCTGTTTCAAAGCGGTGCCTTATACGATTCCATGACAGTAAGAGAAAATCTCGAATTTCCTTTGACACGCGTTTTGAAAATAAAAGATAAAAAAGAACTGGACACGCTTTGTGAAGAAGTACTGGAATCCGTAGGACTGGCAGACGCCATTGACAAAGTACCATCAGAACTATCGGGAGGCATGAGAAAACGGATGGCCCTGGCGCGTACCCTGATAGTAAAACCTGAAATCATTCTCTATGATGAACCAACAACCGGGCTGGATACCATCACTTCAAAAGAGATCAGTCACCTGATACTCGATATGCAGAAAAAATACCAGACCACTTCCATTATCATAACCCATGATATACCCTGCGCACAAATTACTGCCGACAGGATATTGATTATTGATAACGGCGAATTCATCGCTGAAGGAACCTATGATGAGCTGTCGAATAGCGATGATCCATTTATTAAATCATTTTTTAAATAACCCCTATGAAACTTTTACCTTCTCAAAAAATAAAAACTGGTGCCCTCGTGCTTGGCGGTATCGTATTACTGTTGCTAACCATTTTTTTAATTGGCAGCCAGAAAAACTTATTCGACAGTACTTTTAAGGCACAGGTAAAATATAAAAACGTATCTGGCTTGCAGGTGGGAAATTTTGTACGTCTTGCGGGTATCAATATTGGTACAGTAGAGGATATTGGGATATTGAATGATTCTACAGTGAATGTGACCCTGGCACTGAAAAATTCAAAACATAAATTTATTAAATCAGATGCGATAGCAAGTATTGGAAGTGATGGACTGATGGGCGACAAACTGATAGAAATTGTACATGGCAGCGATTCATCTCCTATCATTAAAGACAATGGCTACCTTGTGGGTAAAGACCCATTAGAAATGAGCACGATCATGAAAAAACTGTCTATCGTCGCTGATAATGCAGCCTCATTAACAGAAAATATTTCAGGTATTGTTTATAAAATAAATAGCGGCCAGGGCTCACTGGGCCGATTGTTGAACAGTAATCAATTAGCAAAAAGTCTGGAAGGAACCATGGCTACAACCCAGCAAACTGTTCAAAGCATTCAATCAGGAGCAAAAGGGTTTAGTGATAATATGGAAGCCGTAAAACATAACTTCCTGTTGAAGGGATTCTTTAAAAAGAAAGAGAAAAAAAGAATAGAAGACTCCATAGCTAAAGCACAGGGAAAGATTGATCCAAAAAAGAAACAATAACTATTGTTCCCGAAAATAACCGGGTAACCTTTATTCGTAAAACAGTACACGATGAAAAACATTAAATTTTTGGTTCTATGCACTTGTTTGGGCATACTTTCAATCACTTCTTGCAAGAACGACAGGACGGATGATACCAGAACCGATACCGCCACGCTTACGGCCGAACCTGTAACAGTTGCCCCAGTTCCGGATACGATGCATATGTCTAAGGATTCATCCAGTATAGTAAACCCTTCGGAAAAAAATCTGGCTATAGAAAATACTACTAAAAAAGCGCCTGCAAAGGAAGCTACCATTTCTGCTAATACTAAAAAAGAAGAAACGATAGATACCCGCACTAAGAAAACAAGCCGTAAAGGCAGAATCATTTTAGCCTCACTGAAAATGATGAATATGCAGGATAAAATGGAAGCTGATAAAGAAGGTATCTATAACAGGGCAGAAATAATGCCTGCCTATCCTGGAGGCGAAAATTCTTTACGTACGTATATAGAGAACCATATTAAATATCCCGAAAACGCACTCGACAACAGTAAGGAGGGAACAGTAAAAATATCTTTTGCAGTAGATGAACAGGGCAGGATATTCTCGCCTTATGTTATCTCGCCCAAATTAGGGTATGGACTCGAAGAAGAAGCGATCAGGGTGGTGAAACAAATGCCCAAATGGATTCCAGGCCAGATAAAAGGAGCTAGTGTAAAAACCCGTTTTACATTGCCTATCAGTTATAAGATTGAGTAATCTGATTTTGAGGATTTTGAGAAAATCATAAAAAATGTGGATTTAGTTCCACATTTTTTATGACCATTGATACATAATTCCACAATTATTCGCTTACAACCCCTGTTTATAATTGGCATTATATATGCAATTTTATTTCCACCATTACAGATCAATGTGTAAACAAAGAACTTATCACCGTCATCCTGCAGCTATTGCCCATTTATTCGCTGCTTCATAGATGGGTTATGTTTCTTTAGTATATAAATTTGTCTTATTATCTGACTCTGCCAAACCTTACTATGCGTAATACGAAAACTCCTACCCGCACAGCTTCTAAAAGTAAACATGTGGTAGCAAAGAAAGTAAATGGTTTACCCGAAACGCTACCAACCGGTAGCTTGAAGAAAAAAAAATCAACGCTACCGGAAAAGGTTCGAGGAGAGACGGATTCATTTTGCAGCGACAGAGATTTACTTGAAGTGCTTACAGAAGTGAAGAATGGAAACTTTTCAGTACGTATGCCAATAGACCAGGTAGGCTTAAGTGGCAAAATATGTGATACAATCAACGAGATCATTTCTATTAATGAAAAAATGATGCTCGAATTTACAAAAGCAGGTAATACAATCGGTAAACAGGGTAAACTTACGCAACGTATTGAAGTAACCAGCGCCAAAGGCTCCTGGCTTACTGGTGTTGAATCACTTAATAACCTTATATCCGATCTTGTTCACCCAACTATTGAAATAGCCCACGTAATCAGTTCAGTGGCAAAAGGAAATCTGTCGCAGGAAATGCCATTGGAAATTGGGGGGCATAACCTGCAGGGAGAATTTGCCAGAATTGCAAGAGAAGTTAATGACATGGTGAAACAGCTGAATCTCTTCTCCATGGAGGTAACGCGGGTGGCACGTGAAGTGGGTTCGGAAGGTAAACTGGGAGGTCAGGCAAAAGTAAAAGGTGTGGCCGGGGTATGGAAAGACCTTACAGACTCTGTAAACCAAATGGGTAGTAACCTAACAGCACAGGTAAGAAATATTGCCGAAGTAACAACAGCCGTGGCAAAAGGAGATCTTTCCAAAAAGATTACGGTGGATGTGAAAGGAGAAATCCTTGAGTTGAAGAATACAATCAATACAATGGTCGATCAGCTAAACTCCTTCTCATCAGAGGTAACACGCGTGGCACTTGAAGTAGGTACGGAAGGAAAATTGGGCGGACAGGCACAGGTAAAAGGAGTAGCCGGAACATGGAAGGATCTCACGGATTCTGTAAACCAGATGGCCAGTAACCTTACAGGGCAGGTGCGTAACATCGCAGAGGTTACAACAGCGGTGGCAAAAGGAGACTTATCAAGGCAGATTACAGTGGATGTGAAAGGAGAAATCCTTGAGTTGAAAAATACGATCAATACCATGGTTGACCAGTTGAACTCCTTCTCCGCTGAGGTAACGCGTGTGGCGCGTGAGGTAGGTTCGGAAGGTAAACTGGGAGGTCAGGCAAAAGTAAAAGGTGTGGCCGGTGTATGGAAAGACCTTACTGACTCTGTAAACCAGATGGGAAGTAACCTTACCGCTCAGGTAAGAAATATTGCCGAGGTAACAACCGCGGTGGCGAAAGGTGACTTATCAAGAAAAATTTCTGTGGATGTAAAAGGTGAAATCCTTGAGTTGAAGAATACATTTAATACCATGGTGGATCAGCTGAATTCTTTCTCCTCAGAGGTAACCCGTGTGGCGCTCGAAGTAGGAACAGAAGGAAAACTCGGCGGACAGGCACAGGTAAAGGGTATTGCCGGAACATGGAAAGACCTTACGGACTCTGTAAACGGTATGGCGGGAAACTTAACTGGCCAGGTGCGGAACATTGCAGAGGTAACAACAGCAGTGGCAAAGGGCGACTTATCAAGAAAGATCACCGTGGATGTGAAGGGTGAAATCCTGGAGTTAAAAAATACCATCAATACCATGGTGGATCAGCTGAACTCATTTGGTTCGGAGGTAACGCGTGTAGCAAGGGAAGTAGGTTCGGAAGGTAAACTCGGCGGACAGGCCGATGTACCGGGCGTGGGTGGTACCTGGAAAGACTTAACCGACTCGGTAAATAAAATGGCCAGTAACCTTACCTCGCAGGTAAGGAATATTGCCGAGGTAACAACGGCAGTGGCAACAGGTGACCTGTCGCGTAAAATTGATGTGGGTGTCAAAGGTGAGATCCTGGAATTAAAGAATACGATTAATACCATGGTGGATCAGTTACGTGGTTTTGCCTCAGAGGTAACGCGTGTGGCACGTGAAGTTGGTTCGGAAGGAAAACTAGGCGGCCAGGCCGCGGTGGAAGGTGTGGGTGGTGTTTGGAAAGATTTGACAGACTCGGTAAACCAAATGGCCGGAAACTTAACTGGCCAGGTACGTAATATCGCAGAAGTAACTACGGCCGTTGCGAAAGGTGATTTATCAAGAAAAATTACGGTGGATGTAAGAGGAGAAATTCTCGAGTTGAAAAATACGATCAACACGATGGTGGATCAGCTAAACTCATTTGGTTCCGAAGTAACGCGTGTGGCGCGTGAAGTGGGTTCGGAAGGAAAACTCGGCGGGCAGGCCGATGTACCAGGTGTGGGTGGAACATGGAAAGATTTGACAGACTCTGTAAATAAAATGGCCAGTAACCTTACTTCTCAGGTAAGAAATATTGCCGAGGTAACTACGGCGGTTGCCAATGGTGACCTTTCAAGAAAAATTGGTGTGGATGTAAAAGGTGAGATTCTCGAGCTAAAGAATACTATTAATACAATGGTTGACCAGTTACGTGGCTTTGCTTCTGAAGTAACACGTGTGGCACGTGAAGTGGGTACGGAAGGTAAACTCGGCGGACAGGCCAACGTACCGGGTGTGGCGGGTACCTGGAAAGATCTGACGGATTCAGTAAACCAGATGGCAGGTAACCTTACCGCACAGGTAAGAAATATTGCGGATGTAGCCATCGCTGTTGCCAATGGTGACATGTCGAAAAAAATTACAGTGGATGTACGTGGTGAAATACTCCAGCTTAAAGAAACATTGAACACGATGGTGGATCAGTTACGTGCCTTTGCATCTGAGGTAACGCGCGTGGCACGAGAGGTAGGTACGGATGGTAAACTGGGTGGACAGGCATTTGTACCAGGTGTGGCCGGTACCTGGAAAGATTTGACAGATTCAGTAAATCAGATGACGGGCAACTTAACCGATCAGGTTCGTAATATCGCTGAGGTAACAAAAGCTGTTGCGAGTGGTGACCTTTCCAAAACGGTGTCCATCGATGTGAAAGGAGAGATATTGGATCTGAAAAATACCATCAATACCATGGTGGAACAGCTCAACTCGTTTGCCTTCGAGGTAACACGTGTTGCGCGTGAAGTGGGTACGGAAGGAAAACTGGGAGGACAGGCCGAAGTACGCGGTGTAGGTGGTACCTGGAAAGATTTGACAGATAGTGTGAACATGATGGCATCCAACTTAACCAGTCAGGTGCGCGGTATTGCCAAAGTTGTAACGGCTGTGGCAACAGGAAACCTGAAACAAAAACTGGCCATCGTATCACGCGGTGAAGTGGCGCAGTTGATTGATACGATTAATGAAATGATTGATACACTCGCACTCTTTGCGGACCAGGTAACAACTGTGGCCCGTGAAGTGGGTGTGGACGGACGTTTGGGCGGTCAGGCTTCTGTACCGGGTGCCTCAGGTATCTGGAAAAATCTGACAGAGAACGTAAACCAGTTGGCGCAGAACCTTACTACGCAGGTACGTTCCATATCCGAAGTGGCATCCGCGGTAACCAAGGGAGACCTTACCCGGATGATACGCCTGGAAGCAAAAGGTGAAGTGGAAGCTTTGAAAGATACCATTAACCAAATGATCGCTAACCTGAAAGAAACTACGTTACGTAACCAGGAACAGGACTGGTTAAAATCCAACCTTACCAAGTTTACACAAATGCTGCAAGGACAAAAAGATCTGAAAACAGTAACACAACGTATCCTTTCAGAACTTGCGCAGGTGGTGGTTGCACACTATGGTGCTTTTTATATTCTTAACCAGAATGAGGAAACACAGGTAACGAAACTTTTCCTGTATTCAACTTATGGCTACCGTGCAGAAAAAAATATTCCTACCGACTTTGCCATCGGCGAAGGATTGGTGGGACAGGTGGCGTTTGAAAAAGAAAAAATCATTCTTTCAAATATTCCCGGCAATTATATAAAAATAAATTCCGGGCTGGGCAAAGCAAAACCTGCCACCCTGATCATAATGCCTGTTTTATTTGAAAATAAAGTGAAAGCCGTTATTGAACTGGCATCTCTCGATGTGTTCAGCGAAACACACTTAGACTTTCTGGAACAGTTAACCGAAAGTATCGGTATTGTATTAAACACCATCGAAGCCAATTCACGTACAGAAGAACTGCTGGCTCAGTCTCAATCACTGGCAGGAGAGTTAAAACTGCAACAGGAAGAGCTTAGCCGGACTAATGATGAATTACAGGATAAAGCCTTACTGTTAGTTAAGCAAAAGAATGAAGTGGAAGAAAAGAACAGGGAAGTGGAAGAAGCCAGAAGATCACTGGAAGAGAAAGCAGAACAGCTTACACTTACTTCAAAATATAAATCCGAGTTCCTGGCAAATATGTCTCACGAGTTGCGTACGCCATTGAACAGTTTACTTATCCTGGCGCAACAGTTATATGAAAATGCAGAAGGTAACCTTACCGAAAAACAAATCCGCTATGCAAAAACCATTCACTCATGCGGGGATGACCTTATTCAACTGATTAATGATATTCTTGATCTCTCTAAAATTGAATCAGGATTTATTACGGCCAATATTTCTGCTGTAAGGTTTGCAGAGATTGCCGCTTTCGTGGAAACAACTTTCAAACCTATCTCCGAAGCAAGGCACCTGCGCTTTACCATTGAAACGGATGCTAAGCTGCCAAAGATGATAGAAACAGACGTTCAGCGTTTGAACCAGATTCTCAAAAACCTATTATCCAATGCATTTAAGTTTACGGAAAAAGGAGATGTAAAACTAAAAATGTATGAGGCTGCTAAATCCTGGAAAACGGGTAATACCAACCTTGACAATGCTAAAAAAGTGGTGGCATTCGCCATCAGTGATACGGGTATTGGTATCCCACAGGAAAAACAAAATATTATATTCGAAGCCTTCCAGCAGGCGGAAGGTTCAACCAGCCGAAAATATGGAGGAACCGGACTGGGCCTGTCTATCAGCCGCGGTCTTGCCGACCTTTTAGGCGGAACCATCGAGCTGGAGAGCAATGCATCAATAGGTAGCACCTTTACATTATATCTGCCGATAGAAAATGCCATACCCTTAGTGATCAAAGAAAATCCAGACCTTGGTGGGCACCAGTTGGGACCAGATGATACAGAGATCGATTCGTTAATTCACTCCATTCGTGTTACCAATGATGGTGTGGACACTAAAAATCTGAATATCGTTAATGAAATGATTAATGAGAGTGGCGATGACAGAACCAATATACTGGCCGGGGAAAAAATAATTCTGATCGTGGAAGATGACCTGCGTTTTGGAAGGATATTAATTGAAAAGGCACACTCGTTTGGCTTAAAAGCCATTGTTGCCGTAAGCTATATAGAAGTGTTTGATTTTATTAACCGCTTTAGTCCCGTTGCCATCACACTTGATGTAAAACTGCCTGATACAAGCGGCTGGAAAGTACTTGACCTGTTGAGAAACGATCTAAATTACCGCCATATGCCGGTGTACCTGATATCGGGTGAAGAAAACCGTAACCTGGCTTTAAAACGTGGTGCACGAAGCTTTCTACTAAAGCCCCTGGAAAATAATGCCTTGAATGAATTGTTTGAGGATATTCTTTCTTTCATCAATAATCCTGTTCGAAAAATTCTGGTGGTAGAAGATAATGAACTCGAATCATCGCAGATAGCTAAAATTTTGGAAAGCGATGCCATGGAAGTAACCATCGCGTCAACTGGTAAAAAAGCGCTTAAGCAAATCGGTAGCAAAGATTATGATTGTATTATTCTGGATTATACTTTACCGGATATTTCTGGAACAGACCTGATGAACCAGGTAGGAGAAATCAAAAAGAAACTCACACCGGTAATCGTTTACTCTGCAAAGGATTTTAACAAAAATGAACTGAACCATATTAACCGCACGTCCAACACCATTATGATGAAAGGGGTAAATTCCTTAGAACATTT